>CAZUEC010000031.1:0-8216 GCA_964618865.1 uncultured Roseibacillus sp.
CTTGATTTTGTAGAGGCTGCACCACCAGAAAATAAGCAACCAACCCCGTCACAGAGGCAAGTCCCAGACCTAGCCATATTACGACTTTGTCGAATGAACTCCGTTGCTCGATCTGTTTCTGCACCCTTCTTTCCTCCTCTATCTCACTTCAAACCGCAAGCCCACTGTGCCTCATCCGCTGAAAAGCGGGCAGTTCGTCACTACCTCTCTCGGGAACAACACCACAATCAACCCTGCAACATTTACAAACTAAACCCCCTATCCTGAAAAATTTACCGGATTTTTGAAAGACAACCATCTCGTTCCGACAAACAGAAAAACACACAAATCACTCATTTCAAACAAATTACAACTACATCAATTCGGCTTGGCATTCTACGAGCGATGTAGGGAATGCAATGAAAGCCAACCTCACCCTCTTGACCCAACAACGAATTGTTTCAGCCTCTTTCCTCTCGCTGTTCTCATCTCAACTTCCAGCAGCAACGGTCGATACCGAGCTTCTACTCCTCGTCGATGTCTCTGGAAGCGTCAGTAGCTCAGAATACAATCTTATGATGCAAGGCTATGCCAATGCCTTTCGCAGCCCAAGTCTCGTCGACTCCGTGATTTCTGGTTTTCACGGTTCTGTTGCCGTATCCTTAGCCTTTTGGTCAGGACCCGAACAACAGGTAGTCGGCGTAGACTGGATGCAAGTTTCCGACAGTTCTTCTTCGAATGCATTTGCCGCAGCAATTGACGCCACCACGCGCCCCTTCGGTGGCACCACTGCCATCGGCTCCGCATTAAGTTATGGGAGCACTCTCTTTGGAACAGAAGTAGGAGGCAGTGACAACGGCTTTCAAAGTTTAGTGCAAGTCATCGATATCTCTGGCGATGGTGAAGATAACAGCACCCCTCCCGACACTGGAAACCGAGCAGAAAACGTCAGAAATGCACGCGACCAAGCTCTCGCCTCCGGCGTCGATATGATCAACGGCCTCCCCATTGGTAATGCCGGAGGAGACCTCAATGGCTACTATACCAATAACGTGCTCGCAGGAGCGGCAGGAGAAACTGCGGCCTTCATTCAACCGACCGCAACCTTCGGAGACGTTGAATCAGCCTTAACCCTCAAACTCAACCGTGAGCTCGAAGCGGCAGGGCAAGAAAGCATTCAAATAGCATCCGTCCCCGAACCATCTACTGCAATCCTCATCGTGCTCGCAACAACGGCCTGCCTTCAAAGAAAACGTCCATCCCCAACCCCTTAAACAATCATGTTCCCTATTCTTAAAGTTCAAGCGGCTCTTGCCTTCTTTTTTATTTTGTTAGAAAAATCAGAAGCAGCGACCACCTTCTGGCAGTTCGAAGTCACCATCAACAGCGCGAGCCCAACAAGTTCGGTGGTTACAGGTGACACCTTCCTCGGACAGCTCTCGTATGACTCAACCACGGCTCCGACTATCGCAGCTCCTGACCTCGAACTTGAATTCCAGTTCGCAGGGGAGTTCTTCGATAATTCTGACGACACCGCAACCGGCTACCCCCTTTTCCTTCAAGAACCAGAAACCGCGCTAACATTCTGCGTGGACCTAGAATCGAGAGAATTCGACACCGGTTCTTTCTTCCACATTTATCCCGATAACTCGTTCCAGTATTCTCTTGATGGAGTCTCAGAATACGAAGGTTCGATTACCTTTCAACCGATTCCAGAACCTTCCCCCCTCGCCCTACTGCTCTCAAGTAGCGTGCTGATCATTCTTTTCAAACGTCAACGGAGATAAACATGAAAACCTACATCCTCCTCAACTCAGAAGAACAACCTTCTGAATCCAAATTTGAATATCGTCAGTGGAAAGACGTGCATCCCTCACCTCTGCTTCACACCTCAAAAGGCACTGCTCAGCGCATCAAAAAACATCACCAAACGCGCTGGAACCGCCTTCGCAAAATGACGCTTCCAAACTCCTTGATAGTCCTGATGAAACACAAGATTCTTGCTCTAGGAACCTTCGCTGGAGCGTTGGTCTCCATCTCTCTTCTGCTCCCTAGTTTATACGAACAAAGGTATCTCCTCGCGATGGGACTCACTCTGGTCGTCTCCCTCTTACCTTCTTTACTTAAAGTCGCGACTCGGTTCCTTTTCACCAAATCATGGAGCTATCGTCATTGCGTCACTCCTTTCGTCTTTATCGCCTGCGCATTCTCAGCTTTGCCCGGATTCGTGCTCCTAAAGAAAGGCGCCTCTCAAGAACTCATCACCATCATCGAATCTCAGCAACTCCCAAACCCTGACAAAAACTCACCTCTCACCCCCGAAGACAACTCCCCTGAAAAGCAAACGAACATCGACTCAATCATTGCTCAATTGTAGTAACTTTCCAACAGATAGCGGAGCTCAGAGAGCTCCGTCTACCCATCAATTTCACTACCGCAACTACCGTTCCATCACAAAGAAACGGGCCCGCGAACCCAGTTCTCGAAGTCTCCGTTTCTTGTGGCGAGCACGATCCAAAAATTCCGGCATCTCGGAGGTTTCTCGGAAGCAAAACTTCTTTGGCAAAGTCGTGTAAAGAGAACGAGGTGGTGGCTTACCCTCAATTCCCTTCAGATAGCATCCAGTCTCAAAGGTATGATAGAAAACGCGACGCACCCCAATTTCTTTGAACAGAAAATCCACCGCAGCCATCAGCATCGCCTCAGCCCAAATGCCACTATGGTGGCTCATTTCCTGTGCCCAGAAGCGTTCAACTCGCTTTCTATCAAGTCGGTAATTACCAAAATGAATCCGACGACACGAGCGACATGGTTGCGTTGTCATCAAATCATGGACATCCCGAATTCGATCACTTTGAATCTCTTCAATTAAGGCGTCACCTGACTCCAGATCAAAATCTATACGTGCCCATGCGAGAGTCGCATTTTGTCCGGTTTGACCAGGATGAATCGAAAAGTGAAACGGATCTCCCTGATCCCCGTTCAACAAATTCTTCAATGCCATCTGATGTCTACGAGAAAGATTCAATTGCAAGACCAAGCTCTTTCCGCGACGTGAGGTCTGATCCCACACCCAATTCGAATCATCATCACCCCACTCATCAACCGTGAGCACATAATCTTGTTGCCGAACTCTTCCTCCCCCAAAGGCAGGGCCAAACCAATGAGCCGAACTATAACCGGCCATCCATTCCTTAACTGTTGGCTTCTCCAATAACTTACCGAAGGAGCTTTTACGAAGCTCGCCCAGAGTGGTGTAGTTTCCCGCCACACGACTCAGTAGTCGAAAGGCATAATCATCCTTCGCATACCGATAGAGGGTTCTCTCCTTCGGCAGGCACGCGATCACCTCGCGCAATTCTTTTGTTTTCATTCCTGAAGTCGAGAAAGACTTAGGGCGCTTTCTCAAAAACCCATATTTTTAGAGAGAACCCTCCACCAATCCGCCTTGCAGATCCGCTTGACGAAAGAGGGTTCACAAAAACGCCAACCAAAGAGGTCAGCAACGCACATCGAAAGTCGCGATTCAGAGAAGGAACATCAGTGTTCAATCTGAAACCGCGACGAGATCAGGAATATCGTTGAAAGCGCATAACGGAGTTATCCATTGCGCAATCAGGATAAAAAACAAGTCCAAACCAAACGAGAAAGGTCTGACTCAGCCAATGTGGTGGATTTCCCCGAACTCTAAAACTCCATTCACCAAAAATCTGCATTCTCAGAACTCAAATGCCACTCCCATGAATCGAATCACTCAAATGGCCATTCTACGAAGAAAACAAACACGATCAGCCCCCAAAAGAGCCGAAAGCTGAACATTCCTCGAAAAAACAAGACTTTGCGGACAAATTCGTGGCGAAATAGAGGCAATTTTCGCCATCCCCTTATTGACAAACAGCCCCTGTCCTCGTAACACCGCCGCCCCTCTGGCTAAGTGCCGCTTTATCAACCATGAATGAGTTTCCGGGGGGCAAAGGTGGCAGTTCATTCGTAAGCGCCCGCTGTGCTTTAACACGGGACCCAAAAAAATGGTAAACGACCTACTCAAAGATATGGTGGAAGCTGGAGTTCATTACGGACACCAGACCCGCAAATGGAATCCGAAAATGAAGCCTTACCTCATGAAGGACAAAGGCGGAATCTTCATCATCAATCTCGAGGAAACTGTCCGTCAGCTCGACAAAGCTTCCGACTTCCTCTCCGACCTCTCTTCCAAAGGGAAAAAAGTCCTCTTTGTTGGCTGTAAGCATCAGGCTCAAAAAGCCGTTCAAGAAGCTGCTGAAACCACCGAACAATACTACGTCAACCATCGCTGGTTGGGTGGTATGATGACCAACCTCACCACCATCCGACAGTCCGTCGAACGACTCCGCTATCTCGAAAACATCGAGAAACAGCCCGAGTATAAGAACATGTCTAAAAAGGAGCTCGCGGCCCTGAATCGTGAGAAAGAAAAACTCCAGCGTAACCTCCACGGGATTCGCCTCATGGAGAAAAAACCTGATGCTATCGTAGTAGTCGATACTGCTCGTGAATCCATCGCAGTTGCAGAAGCTCGCCGCCTCAAAGTCCCCATCATCGGTATCGTCGACACCAACGGAGACCCTTCCGTAGTTGACTTCCCTATCCCTGCTAACGACGACTCCATGCGCTCGATTCGTCTCGTTCTTCAGAATCTCGTCGATTCCTTCCTTGCTGCCGGCAAGAAGTAATTCACCTAAATAACCGAAACACCTAATCTTAAAAGATATGGCAATTACTGCATCCCAAGTCAAAGAACTCCGCGAGCGCACCAACGTTGCGATGATGGAGTGTAAAAAAGCCCTCACCGAAACGGAAGGCGACATGGAAGCCGCGATTAAAATTCTTCGCGAGCGGAGTAACCTCAAAGCCGTCAAGAAAGCAGAGCGAGCTGCCAAAGAAGGCCTCGTTTCTGCTCAACTTTCCACCGACGGCAAATCTGGCGTACTGATCGAATTAAACTGCGAAACTGACTTCGTGGCCAAAAACGAAACTTTCGTCAACTTCCTCGAAAAAATCGCAACTTCTGTTGCAAGCTCCGATGCAAAGGACCTTGCCACAGCGCAAGGAATCTCCATGGACGACATGACTGTCGATGAAGCAGTCAAAGCGAAAGTAATCGAACTTGGTGAAAACCTTCAGTTCTCCCGCTTCGACCGCTTTGACGTTTCCGGCGCAGGAGCCATTGCTTCCTATATTCACATGGGTGGTAAAGTCGGCGTTCTTCTCGAAGTCGGTTGCGAAAAAGAAGACACCCCTTCTCAAGAAACCTTCAAAGACCTCGTCAAGGACATCACTCTCCACATCGCAGCTGCTGCTCCCTCCGGTCTCAATCGTTCCGACATCCCCGCCGAACTTGTCGAAGCCGAAAAAGAAGTCTTCCGCAAACAGATGGAAAACAGCGGCAAACCCGCTGAAATCATCGACAAGATTGTTGAAGGTAAACTTGGTAAATTTTACAGCGAACAGTGCCTAGTCGACCAAGGCTTCATCAAAGAGCCCGACACCACTATTGCAGCGTTACTAGAAACAAAAGGGAAAGAGCTTGGTGACACTCTCACCATCAATCGCTTCACTCGTTTTGCAGTTGGCAGTTAAGTCTCCCACCCCTCGTTAACGATAAACTTTCAAGAGCGTCCTTCCCGGACGCTCTTTTTATTTCAAAGCCTCACTCTCTACTCTACCGCGTCCCCTCTCGCTCCTTCGCAACTCGATAATAACTCCACAAAATTCGAGCAGCCACCCCCCGCCAAGGACTCCACTTCTCCGACAGTTCTCGAAGTTCTTTTTCGCTAGGCCTCTCAGACAATCCAAATAGAACTCGCGCCGATTCCTGTAAGGCCAAATCTCCTGGAGCAAAAGCATCCGCATGCCCAAGCGAAAACAAACAGTAAATTTCCGCAGTCCATTTCCCAATCCCCGTCACCTCCGTCAATCGCTCCACGACTTCGTCCGTGGAAGCTTCCCGTAACTTTCGATAGTTGATTCCCGCATCTGCTAAAGCTCTCGCATACCGCGTTTTCTGCCGCGACAACCCACACGCACGTAATTCATCGTCGCTCGCTGCCAGAACCTTTCTCGGCCCCGTAAGCCGAGCACCCTTCAAGCGCTTCCAAATCGCATCCCCTGCAGCAACCGAGACCTGCTGCCCCACAATCGCATCCAAAAGCGCTTCAAACCCATCCTTTCGCCGCCTCAAAGGCACCTCTTCTATCAATTTCAAAGCCTTCCCAAACCGGCTCTCTCTTTTCACTAACCACTTAGCCCCTTCCTCCAAATCTTCATTCGTCTCAATCCGTCTCATTTTCTCTTTCTACCTACCCAACAAAGCCAACATCACACAAAAAGCACCAAAACTACGCGCTTTCTCCCCTCATGCTATTTTTTCTTCCTCAAAGCACCAACAAAAACACCTCCTCCCCCCATGAGAACAACCATCAATCCAGATGCCACCCTCTTTCAAATTCCGACTGATTTTACCGACAACAACAAAAAAAAACCGTTTGGCATCGTCATCACGGTCTTATAATTTGTCGCCGAAGAAGGATAGACTCGCTTTGGAGTTCTAAAATCCGAAAAACCCCGCTACCTCCTACCCGTGCTTGCGGTCAAAAACCTACGCGTCGAATTCGGAGCTCGAGTCATCTTCTCCGACCTATCCTTCTCCATTAATGATGGAGAGCGCATTGCCTTTGCCGGTCATAACGGCGCCGGCAAATCGACTCTAATGAAGTGCATCGGCGGAGTTCTCCAACCTAATGGTGGCGAAATCACCAAACCCAAGCACCACCGCATCGGTTATCTCCCGCAGGAAGGGATTCATGTCAAAGGCAAAACCGTCTACGAAGAAACCGAATCCGCTTTTGGCGAAGCACAAGAACTCCAAAAAGAACTCAAACAACTCGAAGCAGAACTCGAAACTCTCGATCCTCGTTCCGGCCCTTACTCCAAAGCCCTCGAACAAATGGGCGAGATCGACCTCGCCCTCGAACACTTCGACCCTTCTCGCATCAAACCCAAAATTGAATCCGTTCTCGCCGGCCTTGGCTTCCAACGTGAAGATCTACAACGTGATTGTAGTGAATTCTCCGGAGGTTGGCAAATGCGCATCGCCATGGCCAAACTCTTTCTAGCTGAACCAGAAGTCCTCCTACTAGACGAACCCACTAATCACCTCGACATCCAAGCGCAAAGCTTCATGGAAAGCTACCTTTACGCCTATCGCGGTGCAATCGTCCTCATCTCTCACGATCGCTCTTTAATGGATGGCCTCACCACTCGCACGCTAGCCTTTCATCATGGACGCGCCGAAGAATTTACAGGCAACTACTCTTCCTACGAAACCCAACTTGCCGAACGCCAAGAGATCCGTCTCAAACAAAAGAAAGCTCAAGATCGTGAAATTGAACAAATCGAACGCTTCATTAATCGCTTCCGAGCTCAGGCCAACAAAGCCTCTCAAGTCCAATCTCGCATCAAACAACTCGCCAAAATTGAACGCATCGAAATTGACGAACAAGAATCGCAAGTTTCTTTCCGTTTTCCCGCCCCTCCACCAACCACACAATCAGTAGCCAAACTCGAGAATGCTGGTAAATTTTATGGCGAACTCAAAATCTTCGAAGGCTTTGACTTCGAAATCGAACGGCAGGAAAAAATCGCCATCGTCGGACCCAATGGAGCAGGAAAATCCACCTTTTGCCGTCTCATCACCGGAGAAGAAAAACCCTCCAATGGCAATCATGAACTCGGAGCCAAGACCCTTCACAGCTTCTTCAACCAAAACCACGCCGACGAACTCGATCCCGACCTCACCATTCTAGAAACCGTAGAAAAAGTCGCCTCTCGCGGCCAAACCCTTTCCGCCCGCGACATTCTAGGTTGCTTCCTTTTCAAAGGCGATGATGTCTTCAAAAAAATCGGCGTTCTCTCCGGCGGAGAACGCTCTCGAGTCGCTCTAGTCCGCATGCTTGTTCGGCCCGCTAACTTCCTCATTCTTGACGAGCCTACTAACCACCTCGACATGCGCTCACAAGACATCCTACAACAAGCCCTCATGGAATACGAAGGCACCTTGCTCATTGTCTCTCACAACCGCGATTTCCTCGACCCCATCATTTCCAAAACCATCGAATTTCGCCAAGGGCACGACCCACGACTCTTCCATGGCAACCTCACCTACTATTTAGATAAAATCGAACGCGAACAAAACGACC
>CAZUEC010000031.1:8316-11786 GCA_964618865.1 uncultured Roseibacillus sp.
ACAACCAAACCTAAAACAACCACTCCGAACCAACAACCGGCCCCCACCCAAATCAACCGCAAAGAACAGCGCAAAACCCAAGCGGCCGCTCGCCAAAAACTCGCACCACTGCAGCGTGATCTCGAAAAACTAGAAGAAGAAATTGCCGAAATCGAATCTGCTCAAAACGCTCTTTCCGAACACCTCTCCAACCCCGAAATCGTCGCTGATTCCGAAAAATTCCAAGAAACAACCCACGCCCTCACCAATCTCACCGACAAACTCAATAAAACCTACTCGAAATGGGACACCCTCACTGCCGAAATTGAAGCATTAGAAGCCACCTTGAGCTAAAAAGCCCAACCACCAAACAGTTTGCTTTAGCAAGAGTTCCAAGATAATTTCTCAACAATGTCACTTTTCAGAAAAGTCACGCTCGCTCTGATCTTTCTACTCGTTTCCGGACTAGCGCGTATGCCTTTGGAACGTCCTCTCGCTCGAGAAATGAGAACGGCCAACATATTAGCAGAACCTCTCGATGCGCAAACATCTCAAGCTATCGGACAAACTTCCGCCGCCATCGCACTAGGTGGCTTGCGCTCACTTGTCGCCGCTGTCTTGAATTTCTCCAAAGTGTTAACCGCTTGGCAAAACCAAGACTGGCTCCACATGTTCAACACTTTTCAACAAATCCACACCCTCCAACCTAAGACCGCCTACTATTGGGAAGCGGCCGCTGCCTACGCTGCCGATGACGGCTACTCAGACTACGGAGATCGCATTGGCGTCCCCGAATCTCAGCGAGCCTTAAGAAGAGATGAATTTTTTAACAAAGGAATCTCCTATCTAGATCAAGGAATTGAAAACTTACCGGAGAACCTAAGTTTGCGCAAAATGAAAGCCCGCATTCTCTCTGACCCCTATAAACCAGAACATCTCGACCTCGCCGCAGCCACCCGCGTCCTAGATGAAGCCGTAAAACTAGACTCCGTAACAGCCATCGTACGCCGAACACGGCTCTACCACATGTCCAGAGTGCCTAGCCGTCGTAGAGAAGCCCTCACCCTTGCTCGCGAACTCTACGCTGATCCCACGATGCGACTGCCTACCCTGCAAAGCACCCTATTCACTCTTCAAAAAGAATTCCCCGACGAACAAGCAATCCCAGATCTCGAAATTTATAGGAGCGAAGCCAGACTCATTCGCTCCCTTTACAATCACTCCCAAAGAACAAAAGAAGGCTACCCGTCAATAGGGATCAAAAAAACACTCGAGCGTTACCTTGCTCCAATGCAACTTCCCTACGCTCTCAACCCTCTTGAGAATGACGACATCAAACGCATCACCCCATTGATCAGCTCTGTCCTTTCCCTCGCCCCTTTTGAATTTCCTCCCGACCCATTTACGAAAACGGGTGACTGGCCTCTAGTTATTGAACACTTTGAAGAGTTCAACACCAAAAGCCTACCCACCATGCGAGTCCTTTACCTCGTGTATCAAAACCTCACCTCCGTGGAAACTCCTCCCCAAATATCCATGGGACAAATCTTTCCCGACAAACTCGTTGCCATCCGCGACCTCGCCAACTTCCTTCTAGACGACAGTCATCAATACCCCCGCGTGGGAGTCTCCACCGCCATGTCGGAACTGTGCAACGAACTTAACCTTCCAAACCACTTGTCACCCACCAAAAATCCAGCCCTCTTCCCTCTCACCGATAAATGGTTAATAGAAGTAAGAGATTGGCAAATCCAAGAATTGAATCGTAATTAATGCTAAAATTTTTCCAGAAAACCCCTCAAATACCTAATTTTAATTTTAGAAAATAAAATTTTAAAATGCGGTTATCATTTGAGCAAATTTAGGCTAGATATAACTTTCTTGCTTCTCACTAGTTGCTTATTTTTTACCCTTTTTGACCAATTACCGAGACCCTAATGCGCATCGCCCTTTTTGCTGATATCCATGCCAACCTTGAAGCCCTCGAAACCGTTCTCACCGATGCTAACGAGCAAGGTTGCACCGACTACGTCTGCCTCGGTGATGTCGTCGGCTACAATGCCAACCCTGCCGAATGCCTAGAACGAATTCGCGAACTAGGATGCCCCATCGTCAAAGGCAACCATGATGAAGATTGCGGTGGTGAGCACTCTCTCGATACCATGAACCCAGTCGCCGCAGAAGCCCTACGCTGGACTCGTAAACAACTCACCGCCGAACAACGGGAGTGGTTACGCAAGCTGCGCATGGTTCGACAAGTCGAAGACTTCACGATCGTTCACTCCTCTCTCGACCAACCCCAAGGCTGGAACTACGTCACCAATAAGTTCGATGCCATGTCGAACTTCTCCTATCAATTCACTAAAATCTGTTTTCACGGCCACACTCACATTCCTCGAGTATTCGCCAAAGACAGCAAAGTCGAAGAAATCACAGCTGAAAGCGTCGAGTTTGATACCAAACTCAAATACTTCATCAACGTAGGCTCTGTCGGACAACCTCGCAACGGAGACTGGCGAGCCTGCTACGCCATCTATGATATTCCTTCGAATGTCATGGTCTATCGACGCCTCGAATACGACATCGTCACGACTCAACAAAAAATCATCGCAGCCGGACTTCCCGAAATGCTAGCCACCCGACTTGTTGAAGGTCGCTAGCATTTCATCTTTTAGCCTCCTACAAAGCTCACCTTCATCTCAAATCACTTCTCTAAGTCCACCCTCTTCTCCTTCAAAAAATGCTCCCCAAATATCTTTTCCCTCTATTCGCCTTCTCTTTCACTAGCACGGGCCAAGCCCAAGAGAACGCTTCTACTCAATCACACTCCCTCTTTAATGGAAAAGATCTAACCGGTTGGCACAGCGACGTCCCAGCAGCGGATAAAGACCCTGCCATCAAACCTAGCTTCATCGTTCGTGATGGCCTTCTAGTGAGCCTCGGCAAACCTCTTGGCCACCTCATCACCGATGCCAGCTACCAAAATTATCAACTCGAACTCGAGTGGCGCTTTGTAAAAAAACCAGGTAATTGCGGAGTCCTCATTCACTCTTCGACTCCCCGCGCACTCTTTAAAATGTTCCCCGCCTCCATAGAAGTTCAACTCCAGAGCGGTCACGCTGGTGACTTCTGGTGTATTGCCGAAAATATCGAAGTTGAAAACATGGAAGCCCGCCGACCAAAAAAAGAAGGCCAAGAGTATGGCGGCAAAAAAGGCCAAGCTCGTCGCATT
This sequence comes from uncultured Roseibacillus sp., assembly GCA_964618865.1. GTDB lineage: Bacteria > Verrucomicrobiota > Verrucomicrobiia > Verrucomicrobiales > Akkermansiaceae > Roseibacillus. Next base: position 11,528 of record CAZUEC010000031.1, read on the forward strand.
CTCAATCTCACTGACGACAGCGAAAAACCAGTCGGTGAATGGAACCAAATGGTCATCCAATGCAAGAATGATGAAGTCAAAGTCTGGGTCAATGACGACCTCGTCAATCACGGCCGCCAAAGCACCGCCAACAAAGGTCAAATCGCCCTCCAAGCCGAAGGCGTAGAAGTCGAATTCAAAGGCTTACTCCTCTCTCCTCTCGAGAACTAGACCGTTTTCCAAAAGTTCGTTCGTTTATCGCCGAGAGAGAATTTCTTGA
>CAZUEC010000032.1:0-11779 GCA_964618865.1 uncultured Roseibacillus sp.
GGAGGAGGTTGTTGGGGTTGTTGAGGCTGAGTCGGTTGTGTTTGTTCTTCGGAGGGCATGGGTTTGAGATTATACTACTTCTCGAATGGGAAAAGAGGAATGGTGTGCTTTTAGGAGATGGTGAGGGTGTTTTATGCTTTTGACTGGAGAGAGGTTTTTTTTGTTGTGGGTTGTTGTGATGGTTAGGCTCTTTTCCCAATGACAACAGCGTTGTTCCTTAGTCGTTTCGGCAATTTTATCTGGAAAACGGTTTCGATGTAGGTGATTTCGGCTAGGGGGGTGGTGTTGGGGCTCGGATGGGACTCGACTTATTGAGGGGCTGGGTTTATTGCCCATTCATGTCGCTTGATCCGATGCTAGAGGTGTTGAGGCGCGAGGGTCGTCAGTCACTGGCGTCGTTGGCGGAGAGATTTTCCATCCCGGAGGCGGAGGTGGAGGCGAAGGTGGCTGCTTGGGAAGAGGAGGGGTTGATTTTGGGCTATCAGGCGGTGATCGATATGACTAAGGCTGAGGTGGGAGGGGTGACGGCTTTCATTGAGGTGAAGTTGACTCCTGAGGGGGGGGGAGGATTTGATCGTTTGGCTTCTCGGATTGCGAAATTTGAGCAGGTGGAAAGCTGTTATCTGGCTAGTGGAGGTTATGATTTGATGGTGATTGTGCAGGGAGAGGATTTGATGTCGGTGGCCCGATTTGTGAGTGAGAAGTTGAGTTCGATGGGGGGGGTGCTTTCCACGGCGACTCACTTTCGATTGAAGACTTATAAGGAGAATGGTTTTCTCTTTGGGGGGAGTGGTGAGGGGGAGCGTTTGTTGGTGTCACCATGAATTACGCTGAGAAGATTTCTGACCAAGTTGGTAAGGTTCCGCGCTCTGGTATTCGTGATTTTTTTGAGCTCGTGATTGGGCGAGATGATGTCATTTCATTGGGAGTGGGAGAGCCGGATTTCCCGACTCCGTGGAATATTCGAGCGGCGGCGATTGAGTCGTTGGAGAAGGGGCAGACGAGCTATACTTCGAATCTTGGGTTGTTGAGTTTGCGGAGGGCGATTGCGCGTTATTGTGAGGGTTTTTTTGGGGTGGAGTATGATGCGGACAGTGAGGTTTTAATTACGGTGGGAGTGAGTGAGGCGTTGGATTTGGCTTTGCGGGCTTTGCTGAATCCGGGGGATGAGGTGATTTATCATGGCCCTTGCTATGTGTCGTATTCGCCTAGTGTGGTGATGGCTCATGGGAAGGCGGTGGAGGTGACTACGCGTAAGGAGGATGGTTTTGCGCTGACGGCAGAAGCGGTGGAGGCGGCGGTGACGGACCGGACGCGTGTGTTGATGTTGAACTTTCCAACTAATCCGACAGGTGCGGTGTGTACCCGAGAGCAGTTGGAGGGGATTGCAAAGGTTGCGATTCAGCATGATCTGATTGTGATTACGGATGAGATTTATTCTGAGCTTCGTTATGATGAGGAGAAGCATGTGTCGATTGCGAGTCTGCCTGAGATGCGGGAGCGAACGATTCTTTTGCATGGTTTTTCGAAGGCGTTTTCGATGACTGGTTTTCGCTTGGGGTATTCTTGTGCGCCTGCTGCTTTAACGGATGCGATGATGAAGATTCATCAGTATTCGATGCTTTGTGCTCCGATTACGAGTCAGGTGGCTGCGTTGGAGGCTTTGGAGAATGAGGATTCGCTGGAGGCGGTGGAGAGTATGCGGCAGGATTATAAGTTGAGGCGAGATTTTGTGGTGAGGCGTTTGAATGAGATGGGGCTTGAGTGTCATTCGCCGGGGGGGGCGTTTTATGTGTTTCCTGATGTTTCTCCGTTTGGCCTTACGAGTCAGGAGTTTGCTTTGAAGTTGTTGGAGGAAGAGGACGTGGCGGCGGTTCCTGGAGATGCTTTTGGGGAGGGTGGAGAGGGGTTTTTACGTTGTTGTTATGCGACGGCTTTTGATCAGTTGGAACTGGCGATGGATAAGATGGAGGCTTTTGTGGGTCGGTTGAAGGGTTAGTGTGTGGGGACTTGGTTGGCATTCATTTTTTTAATGTGATGGATATTCAAAAAATCAAAGCAGACAAGAATTTGGCCCATGTGGTGCCTTTGATGTTTTTTTTGATTTTTTTGGGTGGGTTGGGTTTCTTGGTGGATGGGCCGTTTGATAGTTTTTTTCGTGATCATTCGGATTTGGCTTGGTGGCGACGAGATCCTTTCCAGTGGATTTACCCAGTGCAAACTTTTTTATGTTTTGGGTTGTTAGTATTTTGGTGGAATCATTATGAGTTCAGTTGGTCATTGAGGAATGTGTTGATGGGAGTGGTTTTGGGGGTGGTGGGGATTGGTTTTTGGCTTTTGCCAACGCAGGCTTACGAGTGGATGGGGTTTGCGTCTGATGCTGAGGTGCCGGTTTGGTTGAGGCGTTTGGGAGTGCAGGAGCGTTTGGATGGTTTTGATGCTCGGATTTTTGGGGTTGATGGGAGGGCTTTTGATAGTGTGGCGGATTGGGTTTCGCTTTGTTTGCGTTTTTTGCGGGCGATGGTGGTGGTGGCGGTGGTGGAGGAGATTTTTTGGCGAGGTTTTTTGATGCGTTGGTTGTTGAATCGAGATGGGAATTATTGGAAGGTTCCTTTTGGGAAGGCGAGTTGGTTGACTTATGGGGTGACGACTTTGGCGTTTATGTTGGTTCATGCGCCAGTTGATTATGCGGGAGCAATTGCTTTTGGGACGACGATGTATTTTTGCGCGATTTGGACGAGGAGCTTGGGGGCTTGTGTGGTGATGCATGGGGTGGCGAATTTGTTGATGGGTTGGTATGCGGTGACGACTGGGAAGTTAGGTTTGTGGTAGCGGTTTTGTTTTTTCAAAGAAGTTTTGATGCTACCGGTGGTGGCTTGCAAAGTGGGTGCTCCTGAGCAAGGCTGCGATCATTCAGGAAATGAAGATTGCTCTTGTTCAAATTAATGCGGTGGTGGGGGACTTTCCGGCTAATGCGAAGCGGATTCTTGCGGGTTATCGAGAAGCTTTAGAGAAGGGGGCGGAATTGGTGGTGACTCCTGAGTTGTCGTTGGTGGGGTATCCACCTCGGGATTTGGTTTTTAAGAGTCAGTTTGTGCCTCGTTGTTTGCAGGCTTTGGATTATTTGAAGGGGGAAGTGGGGGCGGTGCCGTTGTTGGTTGGTTATGTCGATCGTTCGGGAAAGCGACCGGGGCGGGCTTTTCGAAATGCGGTGGCTTGGTTAGAGGAGGGGGAGATTCGGGAGCGGATTTATAAGACGTTGTTGCCGACCTATGATGTTTTTGATGAATGGCGTTATTTTGAGCCGAATGAGGAGTGTCGGGTTATTGATTTTCGGGGGAAGAAGGTGGGGGTGACTATTTGTGAGGATATTTGGACGGAAGATTTTCTGTATCGACCTTTGTATGAGCGTGAGCCGGTGAGGGAGTTGAGGGAGGAGGGGGCGGAGGTGATTGTGAATTTGAGTGCTTCGCCTTTTGCGTTGAATAAGCCGGTGGCGAGGAGGGATTTATTCGCATCTGTGGCTAAGGAGGCGGAGGTGCCTTTGGTGTATTGCAATGCGGTGGGAGGGCAGGATCAGTTGGTTTTTGATGGGCATTCTGCGGTGGTGGGGCCTGATGGGGAGGTGATGGCTAGTTTATCTGGCTTTCGTGAGGAGGTGGAAGTGGTTGAGGTTGGAGCTGATTCTGAGGGGGTGATGTGGCCTGAGTTGGATGAGAATGCGCAACTTTATGAGGCTTTGGTTTTGGGGTTGCGAGATTATGCGCAAAAGTGTGGCTTTGGGGAGGCGTGTATGGGTTTGAGTGGTGGAATTGATTCGGCGGTGACTGCGGCGCTGGCGGTGGAGGCTTTGGGGGCGGAGAAGGTGCGAGGCTTGACGATGCCGAGTGAGTTCAGTTCGGAGGGGAGTATTGGTGATTCGATGAAGCTGGCGCAGAATCTGGGGATGAAATGCGAGGAGGTGCCTATTGGGGAAGTTTTTGAGATGGTGAAGAAGGCGATGGTCGGTCCTTTTGCGGGGGCGAAGGAGGATGTGACGGAGGAGAATATGCAGGCGAGGATTCGAGGTCTTTTTCTGATGTCGCTTTCAAATAAGACGGGGGCGCTTCTTTTGACGACGGGCAATAAGAGTGAGTTGGCGGTGGGTTATTGTACGATGTATGGAGATATGTGTGGGGGGTTGGCGGCGATTTCCGATTTGCCGAAGACTCGGGTGTATGAGTTGGCACGATGGATGAATCGGGAGCGAGAGGTTATTCCTTGGGATACGATTGAAAAGCCTCCGAGTGCGGAGCTCGCTCCTGATCAGAAGGATCAGGATTCCCTTCCTCCTTATGAGGTTCTCGATGGGATTTTAGAATTGTATGTGGAACAGCAAATGAGTGCTTCTGATATTATTGAATGTCATGATTTTGAGGAGACGATTGTGAGGTGGGTGCAAAGGAGAGTTGACCTCAACGAATGGAAAAGGCATCAAGCGGCTCCTGGGTTGAGGGTGACTTCGAAAGCTTTCGGAGTTGGTCGTCGCATGCCTATTGTGCAGAATTTCCAAGGTTAATTTTTCCGAAATAGTTCCCCCTTTTAATGAAATCTGAACGTGGCATGTCCTACGAGGAGGCAGTGAAAGTGCTTGGTCTTAAGCCTGGCGAGACTGTCGAAAGTTATGAGCGAGCCTTTGAAGAGGTTCGGAAGCACATGAAGCGGCTGCGTGATGAGGCGGATACGCCGGAGAAACGGGTCAATTATGAGTTGGAGTTGACTCGGTTTGAGGAGGCGCTTCAGGTGGCTGAAAGTCATCGTCCGAAGAAGAGTAAGGCGGGGTTGAGTGTGGCGATTTTATTGTTGTTGATTGGGGTGATTATTGCGGGTGTGATCTTTGGGCCTCAATTTGCTCAGAATCAGGCCAAAATTCGTGAGGCTGAAGCTCGTTTACCGGAAGCGAGAAAGGCGGCGGGAGCTCGAAATTGGACTGAAGCGGAGAAGATTTACAAAGAGATTCTCGAGGTGAGTCCGAGGTCTGAGGAAGCTCAAGAGGGTTTGAAAGAGGTGGATGTGCAGCGTTCGGTAGAACGACGTATGCAGGTGAGATTTGCTTTGGGTAAGGTTCAGGGGCTGATGGATATTCGTCGTTGGGATGATGCGGAGAAGGCGATGGAGGAGGTGTTGACGATGGACGGGGAGGATGAGCAGTTGATTGCGTTTAAGGTTCGAATGAAGGAGGAGCGAAAGGCGGATGATATCATTCGTTTAGGAGAGGAAATCGAACTGGCTCGTCGAGAAGAGCAGTGGCAGACTTATGTTGATAAGACTGTGGAGTTGACTCGACTCAATCCGGATGATGAGCGTTTGCCTGATTTCGAAATTGGACTAGAGGAGGCGAGGTTGGTTTTGGCACGCCGGCGTGAGGAAGCTAGAGAATTATATGAGAGAGCGCTGGCTTTGGATACTGGGGAGTTTTCTGAAGAGGCGTTGAATTTTTTAGAGCAGGCGCAACGTTTATCGCCTTCTAATGAGGCGACGGTTTTGCTGTCTAAGATGTCTTCTTATGTGCAAACAATCAAGGTGCCTGGGGAGGTGAAGACGATCGCGGAGGCGGTGTTAAAAGCTCGGACGGGAGATAAGGTTGTGATTGCGGAGGGGGTCTACAAGGAGTCGGTGTTGGTGCCGGCGGGGGTGTATCTTGAAGGGGTGAAGGGGAAGACGATTCTTGAGGCTCGTGCGGAGGAAGGCAGTGTGTTGATGGTTAAGGGTCGAGGAGCTCCGGCGAGGTTGACTCATTTAATTGTTCGTCATTCTGGTGTTTACAATGGAGAGAAAAGATTTCCGGTGGTGTTGGTGAGGGGGGCGCAAGCGGTTTTGAGTGAATGTGAAGTTGGTTTTGGAGCGGGGCATGGGATTGCGGTGATTGCAGGGGGACGCTGTGAGATTAGTGATTGTGAGGTTAAGGGTTGTGGCTGGGATGGAGTCGCGGTGATGGGAAAGGGGAGTGAAGCGATTCTCCAGGATTCACGTTCTGTGGCTAATTTTCATCATGGGCTAGATGTGTGGGATGGTGGAAAAGTTTGGGTGCAGCGTTCTCGTTTTCAGGATAATGGTTTGACGGGAATTTTGTTAACTTCGGCGGGGGAGGAATGTCGGGTGGAGAGTTCGAGTATTGAGAGGAATCGGGAGGTTGGGATTGTTGCTTCTTCTGGGGTGAGTGCTTTGATTAGAGGAAATCTTATTTCTGAGAATTTGTTGGGAGGGATTTTTGCGGAGGATGAGGGGACTGAGTTATCGGTGATTTCGAATAATATTAAGAATAATGGGGAGGTTGGATTGGCGGTGGCGAAAGAGGTGCTTTTGACGAAGGAATTGGATAATTCGACTGAAGAGAACGATGGCAGGGATAAGTGGCTCAATGTGGATTTGTCCAAAATTGAACCTAAAAATAAGATTCTGAGGGCTTTGCCAGTGGAATAGGGCCTCGAGGTGGGCTTTTTGGGGAGGTTTTGCTGGTTTCCGTGGGATGGAGATGAGGTTTTTCGCCTTGCAAGGGGCCAAAAGGTTTCCTTTTTGTGGAAAAATTCAGAGGGGAAACTTTTTTTTGAAAAGACAGACAGAGACTGCCTTTTGTGGCATTTTAAGGTTTAGAGAGGAAAATGAAGCGTGCTCAGCAAAAATTAGCGGACCGGTGGAAAGACTGGTTGGTGATCGAGGGGGGGCGTCTGTTGCTTTATGCTCGGCAGCGTACGAGTAGTCTGCAGGAGGCGGAGGATATTTTGCAGGATTCTTTGATCCGGTTGTGGGGTTATCAGGAAGAGCGAGGGTACCGACCGCCAGATGTTCCTTTGGCGTTTTCGGTGGTGCGTTTGGTTGCGATGGATGCGGGTCGCAAAAAGGGACGCCGCAAGAGGCGTGATGAGAAGGTGATTCAATTTCATGATTATGATGAGCATTGGTTGGATCCGACGATGGAAGAGGATGAGGATGCGTTGATGCTTCGAGAAGCGGTCGAGGGTTTGAGCGAGAAGCTGCGAGAAGTGGTGACGCTTAAGATTTGGTCCGGGCTTACTTTTGCGGAAATTGGCAGGGTTCTTAAAATCTCGCACAATACGGCGGCTTCGCGCTATCGTTATGCGCTGGAGCTTTTGCAGCGGGAACTGGGTCATCTGAAGGAGGTTCGCAATGGATAAGAGAGGTGGTGAGAAGGTGAGTTTGAGTGAGATCGAGGCTGGTTTGGAGCGGTTGATGCCGCGTGGATTGGCTGAGGATGCCCGTTTGGAGATGGAGGCGGTGGTGGTGGGGCTGGCTGCGGAAGCGCAGGTCGTGAATGTGGTTTCGGCAGATTTCAGATGGCCGCGTCGTCTTTTTTGGGCTGCGGCGGCGGTGATGATGATTTCTGCTTTTGGGGTTGGGTTTTTACTTTTGGGTGAAAAATCGGCTCCGAGCTTGGTCCTTGAGAAGGAGGAGTTTTCGCATGAGGCTGGTATTCAATTGGTGGAGAGTCGGGCTTGGGTTGAGAGGGGGAGTGAGTTGGATCTTCAAGTTGTGGCGGAGAATGAGGAGGTGAGTAAGGGATGGAGTTATTCTGGGGTTGAGGAAGAACGGTTGTTACACGAAGATTCGGGGTATGAGGTGCTTTTGCAGCGTTCCTTTGAGACTGTTCTCTATGCTTCAGCTAGTAGTCTGTGATGAAACTATTTTTTAAGGTGCTCTTTATTTTCGCGTTGTTGCCTTGGCAATTAGAAGGTCAACGTCGTGGGAAGTGGGGTCATCATGCGGAACCTGGTTCTCCATGGTTGGGCATTCGGCTGACTTGGATGGAGAAGGCGACGGCAGCGCAGTTGAAGGGGGTTCCGGAGGGTTTTGGTTTACTCATCGAGCACGTGGAGTCGAGTTCTCCTGCTCAGGTAGCGGGTTTGCAGCGATTGGATGTGCTTTGGAAGTATGATGATCAGTTGGTGGCGAGTAAGAGTCAGCTCTTTGCTTTGATTAAGCGCACTGGCATTGGGAATGAGGCGGCTCTGACGTTGTCCCGTGCGGGGGAAGATATTATTATGCCGGTGGTGGTTGGTCTTCGCCCGGAGAATCCTAAGGAGTTGGTTCAGGGTGCGTCCGAAGTGTTCATGCCTCCTTTGCCCGGAGCGGTTGTGCGTCAGTTGGATTTGGGAAAACGTTCGGGCTATATTGAAGAAGGAGGGGTGACGGTGAGTCTTACGCGGAAGGTGAAGGGGTTCTTCTATTCTGTGAGTGAGGGGGAGAAGGTGGTGGAGGAGGGAACTCTTGATGGAGATGATGCGACTTCGTGGCCGACTACGATTGATGACAAAACTCGGCGCAAGCTGGAGGTGCTCCTTCAGTCTCTTGTGAATGCGGAGAATCGAGACTCGAATAGCCCTCGTAGACCACGAGTGAGGCGGGTGCCGGCTCTTTCTCCGAAGTCAGAAAAGTGACTTTTGATAAAAACCTCTGAGAAAGAAGCGAAAACCTTTGCCTTTTGTTCAAGGTATTCGCAAGGTTCGCCGGATGCATCCTGATGTAGCGAAACTTGTAGAGGCGGGTCGAATTAACGAGGCGGTTGGAAATCGTCTGTCTGAATTAGCTCCCGAAAGTTTTTGTTTGCACAAAAGCTGGGGTGCGGGCCGAGTAACAAACTGGGATTTATTTGGAGGGAAGGTGACGATCGATTTTGAAAGGGCGCGAGAGCCTCAGACGATGGGGTTGAAGCTTGCGCTCCAGAAAACGGAACCTTTGGGGGGAGATGACTTTCGGGCGGAGCGGGTTGCGAAGTTGGGAGAGTTGCGTGAGATGGCGGAGAAAGAGCCTGCTGAGCTCATTATTCGGATGTTGCAGAGTCACGGCGGGAGTTTGAAGCCTGATGCCGTGGATAAGGAGCTTTGTGGTACGATTATTCCTGAGGAAAATTATAAGAAGTGGTGGGATAAGGCGAAAAAGGTTGCACGAGAGGGAGGTCGGGTGGTGGTTCCTTCGAAACGCACTGAGCCGTTAGTTTTGCGTGATGAGAATCTCAGTCCTCTTGAATCTTTGGTGGGCGAATTTAGTGAAGCACGTGATCTGAAGACTAAGATTAGCGTTTTGGATTCTCTGAAAAATGAAACCAAGGGCCTTAAAGAGGAGCCGTCTGTGATGGAGTCTCTTGCGAAGGAGATTGATGAATCTGTGAAGAAGGGCATTCGCCTCAATTTGGGTCAGGCTCTTGATTTGCTCGCATGTCGTGATGAGCTTTTTGCGGCGGTAGAGGGGGCGAAGTTAGCCGATGGTTCTCTTCGTTTGCCAGATGCCTTGGGGCTAGCTGATGGTGATGTTGCTTCTGAGGTGACTTCGTTGGCTGCGGCTCGGCAAAGAAGAATTTATGAGGCTTTTCCGGCTGCGTATGGGGATGACTGGCTGACTAAGTTGATGGCTGTTTTCGAACGAGTGGGAACGCGAGGGGTGAATGAGATCGCTAAGTTTTTACTGGCGGAAGAACAATTTGAGCCTCTTTTGAAGCATATTAAGAAGGGGATTTCGTTACGCACGCTGAGTGGTGAAGCTCTGATGTGGATTTGTCGGGAACGTACTGGTAATGCGGCTGAGGTGTTTTCTACTGAAGTTGGGTTTGCGATGCTTTCGGTGATTGAATCCGGAGCGGTTGATGATGGTCCTCGCAAGGGAACTCGGCTGCAGAATCTTTTGATGGATGATAAGAAGTTAATTCCTGATCTATTGGCAGGAATTGACATTAATGAAGCTCGGAATTTCGCGCGCAAACTTCTTCAGAGTCCTGCTCTGGCGGAGTTGGACCGTAAGTCTCTGATGGCTCGGGTGATTAAGGCGCATCCTGAGACTCAGGATTTGGTGACAGGAGAAGCCAAGGAAGGAAAGGATGAGGCGATTGTGGTTTCTTGGGAAAGCCTTGAGAGACGCAAGGAGGAATTTGCGGATTTGGTGAACAATAAGATTCCTCAGAATGTGAAGGATATTGCTCATGCTCGTTCTTATGGAGATCTTCGAGAGAATTTTGAGTATAAGGCGGCGAAAGATATGCAATCGGTTTTGGCTCGTCGCCGAACCGATATGGAAAAGGAGTTAGATCTTGCGCAAGGAACAGACTTTGCGGATGTGGATACTTCTTCTGCTGCTATCGGGACAGTAATTGTGCTTGAGAATGAACAAGGTGAGAAGACTTATACGATCTTGGGAGCTTGGGATAGTGACCCGGATAAGAATGTTGTTTCCTATCTTTCGAATGTTGGTGCCGCGCTCATTGGTAAATCCATTGGCGATTCTGTGGAAGTGACCGACCTTGAAACAGAGAAGGCTGAGACCTTCACTCTGAAATCTATTTCTGCCTGGAATTAAGGCTGAACCTATACATCTAACACCCGAAAATAAGAATGTCTGAAACGACAATTACTGCAGTTAAAGGCCGCGAGATTATTGATTCCCGAGGGAATCCTACCGTGGAAGTTGATATTACGCTTGAAGGCGGAGCCTTCGGTCGAGCCGCTGTTCCTAGTGGGGCTTCTACTGGAGAGCACGAAGCGCACGAGCTCCGCGATGGCGATAAGGATCGTTTTCTTGGCAAAGGAGTGCTCCAGGCCGTAGCGAGCGTTAACGATAAGATTGCTCCTGCGCTGATTGGTTTGGATGCCAGTCAACAAACCGAGATTGATCGTCTCATGATCGAGTTGGACGGGACGAAGAATAAGAAGAACTTAGGGGCGAATGCGTTGTTGGGAGTTTCTCTCGCGGTTGCCCGTGCTGCTTCTGCAGCTGCTGGTCTTCCTCTTTATCGTTATCTTGGCGGTCCCAATGCAAAGGTTCTTCCGGTGCCGATGATGAATATCATCAATGGGGGTTCTCATTCCGATGCTCCGATCGCGTTTCAAGAATTTATGATTCGTCCTGTGGGCGCGCCTACCTTTAGTGAGGCTGTCCGGATGGGTGCGGAGGTTTTTCATCACCTCAAGAAGGTGCTCCATGACCGAGGTCTGAGTACTGCGGTGGGAGATGAAGGAGGCTTTGCTCCTACCTTCGAAGGGACTGAAGATGCTCTCGATACTGTTTGTCAAGCGGTGGAAAAAGCAGGTTACAAGGTGGGAGAGGATATTACTTTTGCTCTTGATTGTGCGGCTTCTGAGTTCTTTGAAAATGGTGTTTATGATTATGCGAAGTTTGAAGGCGATGGTGGAGCTAAGCGCTCTTCTGCGGAACAGGCGGAGTATTTAGCAGAGCTTTGCGAGAAGTATCCGATTGATTCTATCGAAGATGGTTGTGATGAGAATGATTGGGATGGCTGGAAGTTGCTCACCGATAAGGTGGGGGATAAAGTTCAGCTCGTCGGTGATGATCTCTTTGTGACTAATGTGGAGTTTCTCCAGAAGGGAATCGAGCTTGGTGTGGCTAATTCGATTCTGATTAAGGTGAATCAGATTGGGACGCTTACGGAAACTTTGGATGCAATTGAGCTTGGAAAAGTCAATGGCTACAATTCGGTGGTTTCTCACCGTTCAGGTGAGACTGAGGATAGTACGATTGCTCACATTGCGGTGGCGACGAATGCGGGACAAATCAAGACGGGTTCGATGAGTCGTTCTGACCGGATTGCGAAGTACAATCAGTTGCTCCGTATTGAGGAAGCGCTGGGCGAAGATGCGGTTTACGGCGGTTAGTCCGATTGCTTTTTCATTTCTTTCTTTAAGAACCCTTCTGGCAATTAGCTAGAGGGGTTTTTTTCGTATAGACCGTTTTCCAAAAGTTCGTTCGTTTATCGCCGAGAGAGAATTTCTTGAGG
>CAZUEC010000033.1:0-11728 GCA_964618865.1 uncultured Roseibacillus sp.
GTGGTTTTCTTTTTGGTGTTCCAGAAGCCAGAGATGAAGTTCGCCTTTTGTGGGCTTGGTTGGGAAGGTCATCTGTGGGGAGGGTGTGAGCGATGGTGATTTCTGGAGCGAGGGGGGCTTTCGGAGTGAAATGGTTTATTTAGCTAGCGAGTAGGTGAAAAGGATGAGGAAGGGTAGCAGAGAATTTGGGTAAAAGCGGGAAAAATGATCATTTCGATTTTGAGAAGGCTCAAAAGGGAGAGGTTTGTTGAAATTTTGTGTTTTTGGGGTGAGTATGTGTAGTTCAGTTTAATTTTGGGGTGAGTATGTGTAGTTTAGTTCAAAATGCGTTGGCTTGCTTTTAGTTTTGTTTGTTGTGGTTCGATGGTGGTGACGGCTTCGGAGAGGCTGGGGGAGAGGCTGGGCGAATTTTTGGAGTTTTATTGCTACGATTGCCATGGTTTGGGGATTGAGAGGGGGGAGTTGGATTTAGAGGTTTTGGAGAAAGAGGGGCTTAAGGCGAATCGTGAGGTTTGGGAGCATGCGGCTTTGCGTTTGAGGACGCGGCAGATGCCGCCACCTGATGAAGAGCGGCCGACTGAGGAGGAGTATGAGGAATTGGTGACTTGGTTGGAGGAGAGTCTGGACCAAGAGGCTGCGAAGAATCCGAATCCAGGGCGGACGGAGAGTTTGCGGCGTTTGACGCGTTTTGAGTATGAGAATGCGATTCGGGATTTGTTGAGTTTGCAGGTGGATGCGAGTGAGTTGTTGCCGAAGGATGAGTCGAGTTTGGGATTTGATCATATTACGGTGAGTACGTTGTCGCCAACTTTGTTGAATCGGTATCTCTCGGCGGCGCAGAAAATGAGTCGTTTAGCTACGGGGGTGGGCATTGAGTCGGCGATGGGAAGAATTGTGAGGGTGCCAGCGGATCTGACGCAGGAGGAGCGTTTGGAGGGAATGCCGCCGGGAACGAAGGGCGGGGTGGTGTTTGAAAATCAGTTTGCGGTGAGTGGGGATTATGAATTTGCGGTTAGGTTGACGCGAGATCGGGATGAGTTAGTGGAGGGACTGTTTGGCAAGGATCAGGTTTTGGTGTTTCTGGATGGGGAGGAGGTGAAGCGGTTTACGGTGAAGAGGCCGAAGGGGCGCGGACATAGCAAGGTGGATGCGCATTTGAAGGTGCGTTTGCCGGTGAAAGCGGGAAGTCGAGAAGTGGGAGTGACCTTTTTGGCGAAGGATGAGAAGTTGTCGGAAAATATCCGAGAGCCGTATCCGGTGAGTTTCAATCGACATCGTCATCCACGGCGAAGCCCGGCGGTGTTTCAGGTTTCGGTGACGGGGCCATTTGGAGAGGCTGAGGTGGGAGAGATGGAGAGTCGGGAGCGGATTTTTTGGCGCGAAAGGGAAGTTGGGGAATCGGACGAGAATTATGCACGTGCTCTTTTTCAGGGTTTGATGCGGCGGGCGTATCGAGGGAAGGGGGAGCAAGAGGATTTGGAGCAGGTGATGGCTTTTTTCGCGGCAGAGGAAGATTTTGAAAGGGGAATGGAAGCTGGAGTGAGTGTGATTTTGGCCAATCCGAAGTTCTTTTTACGAGTTTGTGAAGAACCTGACGGAATTGCGAAGGGGGAGGGGTATCGGGTGAGTGGATTGGATTTGGTGACTCGGTTGGGTGATTTTTTGTGGAGTAGTTTGCCGGATGAGGAGTTGTTAGATTTAGCGGAGTCGGGAGCAATTTTTGAGGAAGAGGTTTTGCTTGCTCAGGTGAGAAGAATGATGGCAGATGATCGAGCGGAGAGTTTGGTGACGAACTTTGCGGGACAGTGGTTGCATTTAAAAAACTTGGATTCAGTGCGACCGGATTTTCGTTTGTTTCCGGAGTATGGAGAGAATTTGAGACGGGCGATGCGACGGGAGACGGAGTTGTTCTTTGAGTCGGTGTTGAAGGAGGGCAGGCCGTTACGAGAGTTGTTGACGGCTGATTATACCTTCCTTAATGAGCGATTAGCGATCCACTATGGTATTCCTCAGGTGAAAGGAGGGGAGTTTCGGAAGGTGATGCTGGAGCCAGAATGGAAGCGAGGAGGGCTTTTGCGACAGGGGAGTGTGTTGAGTGTGACTTCGTATGCGAATCGAACTTCGCCGGTGATTCGGGGGAATTGGATTTTGGAGGCTATTTTGGGGACTCCGACTCCACCGCCGCCGCCCGATACGCCGTCACTGGAGGAGAAGGTGGTGTCGGCAAAGTTACCGATGCGGGAGCGGTTGGCGTTGCATACTCAGAAGGAGAGCTGTGCTGCTTGTCACCGTTTGATTGATCCGGTGGGGTTTTCGCTTGAAAACTATGATGCGGTGGGGCGTTGGCGAGACGGCGAAGATGGGCAGTTGATGGATCGTGTGGGAGGCTTGCCGGATGGTCGAAAGGCGAAAGGAGCGCAGGAGATGATCGAGAAGCTGGCGGAAGGGGAAGTTATTTTTGCTCGAGCGGTGACCGAAAAGTTGCTAATTTACGCATTGGGTCGAGAGTTAATTGCCGAGGATCAAGTCGCGATTCGAAAGATTGTGCGCGAGGCGGAAGGCGAGGGCTACCGACTGAGAGATTTAATTGAAGGGGTGGTTAAGAGCCTTCCGTTTCAATACCGAACTGCTGAATAGAATTATGATGACTAATCGACATTTATCCCGAAGAACTGTTTTGCGAGGATTGGGAGCCACGGTTTCGCTTCCGTTTTTGGATGCGATGGTTCCGGCCGCTGGAGCAGCGGTGACGCGAGCGGTCCAACCTGTGAAGCGGCTGGGGTATTGCTTTATTCCGATGGGGACAGATATTTCGCGTTGGACTCCGCAGGATGGAGAACGATTGGAAAATTTTTCGCCAATTTTAGAGCCTTTGAAAGGAATGAAGGATTCTTTGTCTGTGATTTCGAACTTGGAATTGCAGCCGGCTTATCCGGGGACGCATGCGACTTCGAATTCAGCCTTTTTGTCAGCGGCGCGTGCAAAGCGAACAGAGAGTTCGGATTACTTTTTAGGGATTACTGCCGATCAGATTGCGGCGAAGGAGCTGGGGCAGTCGACTCGTTTGCCTTCGTTGGAAGTTGCGATGGATTTGTTAGAAACTGTCGGTCAGTGTGATAATGGGTATGCCTGTGTCTACCAGAATAATTTGTCGTGGAGTTCGCCGACTACTCCTTTGCCTGCAGAGGCGCATCCGCGGTTGGTGTTTGAGACTTTGTTTGGGGAGGGCGGAACGCCACAGGAGCGGGCGGCTTCGTTGCGGAGACGGTCTTCGTTGTTAGATTCGGTGAAAGATAGTTTTGCGAGTTTGAAGCGAGAGTTGGGAACCGCGGATCGGGTGAAGGTTGATGAGTTTTTGGAGGCGGTGAGGGATGTGGAGAAGAGGATTGAGAGAGGTGAGGCTGATGCTAAGGAGAATCCGGATCCGGATATCGAGCGCCCGATGGGTGTTCCGGTGGAGTATGAAGAGCATGCGCGTTTGATGTTTGATTTACAAGTGTTGGCGTTTCAAGGAGATATCACGCGGGTGAGTACCTTCCAGATGGCACGGGAGACTAGTAATCGGACGTATCCGCAGGTGGGGGTGACGGATCCGCATCATCCGCTTTCGCATCATGGCAATGATCCAGATAAGATCGAACGGATGTCGAAGATTAATCGGTATCATGTGCAATTATTTTCAGAGTTTTTGGAAAAATTAAAGGCGACGCCGGAAGGGGATTCGAATTTGTTAGAGAATTCGCTAATTATGTATGGGAGTGGAATGGGGAATCCGAATGTGCATGATCACACTCAGTTGCCGATCGTGGTGGCTGGTGGTGCTGCTGGTGGGATGCAGGGAGGAAGGCATATTCGCTATGATAAGGCGACTCCGTTGGCCAATCTGCATTTGACCTTGCTTGATAAGGTGGGGGTCGATTTGGAGCGATTTGGGGATAGTAATGGGCAGATTACCGAGTTGTTTGATCCTTTGGGAATATGAGACGGTTTTGGTGGAGTTTGTGGTTAGGTGCTGGAGTCGTTTATGGTGATTCTTGGCTGTTAGATGCGGTGGATGTCGGGAGTGTCGCGGCAGTTCAAGAATTAGCGGCAGCTGGTGAAGATGTGAATTTGGCCAATGGTTATGGGGTGCGTCCTTTGGAGTTGGCGTGTGCGAAGGGGGATGTGGAGTTAGTGCGGGTTTTGTTGGAGAATGGAGCGAAGATTGAGCAGGAAAAGGGAGAGCCGGATTTGGTGACTGCGGCACGAGGAGGATATGCGGAGGTGGTGGATGTTTTGCTTAAGAATGGGTCGTCGCCAAATGTGCGAGGTGGATCTCAGACGGCTTTGATGTGGGCCAGTGCGGGGGGGCATGAGGAGGTGGTTGATTTGTTGTTAGGGGCGAAGGTTGATTATGGTGCAGTTGCAGGGCGAAAGGGGTTTGATGCCTTGTATTTTGCGGTGCGAGCGGGGCATGAGGGGGTGGTTGAACGTTTGGTGGCTGCGGGAGCTGATTTTAAAAGGGCTTATCGGCCAGATAAGGCCGGAGGTAAGTTGGTGGGGCCGGGTACTTCTTTGTTGTTGGTGGCGGTTGAGAATGCTCACTTCGAGTTGGCATTACGATTAATAGAGATGGGTGAAGATCCGAATGATTTACGAGCTGGGTTTTCGGCTTTGCATGCGTTGACTTGGGTCAGAAAGCCACAACGAGGAGATGGTGCTTCGGGTGCTCCTCCTCCTCGCGTTGCAGGCCGGATGGGGAGTTTGGATTTTGCAAAGGAGCTTGTGCGAGCGGGAGCGGAAGTGAATTTGGCTTTGAAGCACGGGAGAAGGAATTCGGGGAGGTTGAATTTCAGAGGGGCCACTCCGTTTTTATTGGCCGCGCAGACTTGTGATTTAGAGTATATGAAGTTGTTAGTGAGTCTGGGGGCGGATGCGATGATGATGAATGTGGAGGAGAGTTCGGCTCTTATTGCGGCGGCAGGGTTGGGGGTGACGGCACCAGGTGAGGAGGCTGCACTGGATGGAGATGTGATTCCAGTGGTTAAGTATCTTTTGGAGTTGGGGCATGATGTGAACGGGGTTGATAAGAATGGGGAGTCAGTGATGCATGCGGCGGCTTATAAGGGGGATCCGGAGTTGGTGTTCTTGTTAGATGAATTAGGGGCAGATCCGGAGATTTGGAATCGGAAGAATCGTGATAAGCGATTGCCGATTACGATTGCGCATGGTTTTCGCCAGGGAAATTTTCGACCATTTCAATATATGATCGATGCCTTTGGGGAGGTGATGAGGAAGCATGGCTTGGAAGTGCCAGAGCGGCCGATGGGACCTGGCAGTAAGAAGAAGGGCTATTGAGAGGCTATATTTTGGAGTCTATTTTTGAATGGTGACTCGGTCGCCTTCTTGGCCTACTTTCCAAAAAAATTGTGCGGTGGAACGAGGAAGGCGGATGCAGCCGTGGGAGGCGTAGCGAGAGTAGGTGTTTCCCTCATGGAAGCCGATCGCCTTGCAGGAAAAGCGTTGGAAGTAGGGCATCGGTGAGCCGCTGTAGATGTTGGATTTCTTGTGGCGAGTTTTGTCGGTGATGACGAAATTGCCAGTAGGGGTTCGGTAGCCGCTTCTGCCGGATGAGATCCGAGAGGTTTTTTTGACTTCACCGTTTTCGTAGTAGGTCACTTTTTGGTCAGAGAGATCGATGACGAATTTACGGACTTGATCTTCGTCGCGATAAGAGACTCCGATGAGGAGTTGTTGCATTTTGACGTCGCCATTTTTAGCGGCCATCTGGATGGGGTAGACGACGCCGGGAGAGGCGGTGCCTTGGACTTTGTCCATTCCTAGCTCAAGTAGTCGTTCTGCGGCGGCGAGGTTTTTGATAAGGACCGCAAACATGAGGGGGTTGATGCCGGTTTCGTTGCGGCAGTACCAATCGAGTTGGCTTTTTTTTGTTTTCCCAAATAGGCTTCGGAATTCTTCGCTAACGGTTTCTTCCATGAGGACGCTGAGGTCGGGTCTATTTTCGTGAGCGAGAAGGTTGTGAATGACGTCGTTATTTTCGAGTGCTAAAGCGAGGAAGAGTGCTCGTTGGCCTTCGTTGCAGAATTGGTCGGGATCGGCGCCGGCTGAGAGAAGGGAGGTGATGAGTTTAGGGTTGTGATGACGAATGGCATGGAGAAGGGGAGTGTCTCCAGTGGGTCCTATTTCTTCGACGGGAGAGCCCATGGAGAGGAGGTTCTCGATGGCGGCAATGTTGTTGTTGTTAATCGCGAACCAGAGGGAGTTGGATACGTTTTTGACGCGTGGGAAAAGGAGTTCAAGAGAAGGACGGAAGTCGGTGTCGAGTGCGATTTGGAGGGGGCGTAGCCCGTTGCTTCCCGGTTGTTCGGGTTCTGCACCTGAGACGAGTAAGCTTCCGATAATTTTCATGGCGGCATCTGGTTCGAGTCGCCATTTTTTCCAGTCCTTGAGAACTGCGACGAGGACGGGTTCTCCGAAGACGAGGCTGTTGGGGTTGGCTCCTTTTTGAATCAATTGACAAGTTAAGTCTGCTTGTCCGCTTTGAAGGGCGAGAGCGAGGGTGGTGTGACCATCGGAGGATGGAGAGTTGGGGTTGGCGCCGTTTTCGAGAAGGAAGGCGACATCATTGATGCGTTTCGTTTGGTGGTATCCTGGGAGGGCGAGTTCTCCGTTAGGGAGGGTGAAGTTAGGGCTGGCGCCTTCCTCGATGAAGCGGGTGGCGAGGGCGTGTTCTTGGAGGGCGAGGGCCATGGAAAGGGGGGTGTTGCCTTGATGGTCGCGGGCATCGAGATCGTAGTTCTGATCGCGAAGGACTTCGATGGTGGCGAGATGAGGTCCGGCAAGGGCGAGGTGGAGAGGGGTGCGGCCTTGTTCGTCGGGTTCGGAAAAATCGGCACCACTTCGAGCGAGAAGTTGGAGAATGGGAAGTTGTCCTTCGCTTGCTGCTTTGCGAACGTTGGTGGCAGTGGGTGCGATTTCTTGTTTTTTGAGTTCTCTCAGGGCAATCTGAGGATCGGAAAAGTATCCGCTGTGAAAGAGGTATGAGAAGCCGCCGCCTGCGAAGAAAAGCAGGAAGGCGAGGGTGATGAGGAGGGGTTTAAAAATACGCATGGCTTGTGGAGCATTCAGGGTGCGATTTTTCGATGAAGTGAGTTTGGACGGGCCAAACAGGCACTCGTTTGCGTTAAACAGCGTGTATTCAGTGGCTTTTAGCCAAAAAATGTTCGAAATTGCAAGAAACTCGCTCAAATATTGCGATATTTGCTCCTCTCGGAGCCTTGGAAGGAGGGAGGTTAGAGGGATTCTTTGAGGCCTTCGGCGTAGGCTCGGAAGACGAGGGCGATTTCGTTTCTGATTTTTCGGAAAATGACGAGTTGCTCTTCTTCGGTTCCTTCTGCCAGTGCGGGGTCTTCGAAGCCCCAGTGGTGGCGATGAACTTGACCGGGAAAGAGAGGGCAGGCTTCGCTCGCGTTGCCGCAGACTGTAATGACGGTGTCGACGCCTGTTTTGAGAAAGGAGTCCCACTTTTTGGAAGAATGAGAGGAAAGATCGATGTCGATTTCGGACATTACTTTGATGGCGAGGGGGTGAACGGTGCCGGAGGGGTGAGAACCCGCGCTGGAGACTTCTCCAAGGGTTCCGAGTTCTTTTCGGAGAATGCCTTCAGCCATGTGACTGCGGCAGGAGTTTCCGGTGCAAAGAATGAGGATGTGGCGGCGGGGTTTTTCGGGTAGAGGCACGTTGTAACGATCTTCTTGAAAAAGGAAAAGCCAAGGGCAGATTTTGTTCGTTTGGGATGGGTCGAAAATGAAGGGGGGGTCGTTTTTTCTTCTCACGAGGTTGAAAAGGCACGATTAAAGTTTTGCTTGCTGGGGTCAGAGTGCCAGATTTCGGCGTGAATCTTTTTGGTCATCCTTCGTCTGAGGGGCGCGATGATAAGCGGAAGGCGCTCCCGGTGTCGCGTCTTTTGAGACGAATGCGGAATCTGCTCGAAATTGAAATCGGTGAAGTGTGGGTTGAGGGGGAGGTTTCAAATTTGCGAAGGCAAGGAAGTGGGCATTGGTATTTTTCGTTGAAGGATGAGGGAGGGCAGATTGCATGTGCGATGTTTGGAGCTCGACGCCGAACGGGAAATGAGGTTTTGGAAGATGGGGCTAAAGTGCGCGTCTTTGGGGAGGTGACGATTTATGAGGCTCGGGGTACGGCTCAATTAGTAGTGAAAGAGGTTGAGGCGGTTGGAGCGGGTGCTCTGCAAGCTCGCTTTGAGGCTCTTAAGCGTAAGCTTGACGCGGAAGGTCTTTTTGCACAAAGCGAGAAGAAAGCTCTGCCTGCTTTCCCTTCTCGCATTGCGATTGTGACTTCGGGAAGTAGTGCGGCACTGCAGGATATGATTAACGTTCTGTCGAGACGTGCTCCGTGGACGACGGTTTACTTAGCGGATGTTTTAGTGCAGGGACAGGGAGCGGAGCGGGGGATTGCGAAAGCGATTGAGAGGATTGATCAGTGGGAGGTTAGTGGGCTACCGGAAGTCGATGTGATCATTGTGGGACGAGGGGGAGGCTCGCTTGAGGATTTGTGGAATTTTAATGAGGAGGTGGTAGCGAGAGCCATTGCGGGTTGCGGTATTCCGGTGGTGAGTGCGGTGGGGCATGAGATCGACTTTACGATTGCGGACTTTGTGGCGGATTTGCGTGCGCCTACTCCTAGTGCGGCGGCGGAATTAGTTGTTCCTGATCAAGGTGAGCTAAGAATCCGAATGGAAGCTTTGGGGGCGCGTCTCGTGCGCCGGGTAAAAGATGGCTTACAGAGGCGGGAGGAGGCGTTGCGTTATTTGAAACGAACTTCAATTTCGGTTTCGGCAGAGAGTGTTTTGCGAGAGCCGATCACGCGACTTGATGAGGTGACTGATGGGCTGGAACGGGCGACGGAGCAGGCTTTAGCAAAACGTGAGCTTGTGATACGAGAGCTTCGAGGGCGTTGGCATGCTCACCGTCCTGTGGCGGTGATGGCTCGACAGCAAGAGCGGCTCGATGCGATGAAAGCTCGCTGTGAGAAGGCGCTGGCGACTCACTTGCAAGAAAAAGAGGCTCAGTTGGAGCGTTACCGTTCGGTGGTGAAGGCGTTGGGGCCAGATTCTGCTTTTGAACGTGGATTTTCGATTACGATGGATAGTGAGGGGAAGGTTCTGAAGGACGCTAGCGTTGCGGAAAAAGGTATGCGTTTGGAGACGATTATGAGTGGTGGGGTGGTGGTGAGTGTGGTGGAGTGAGCTTGAGCTCGATTTTTGTCACGGCTAGCTGTGATGCGCTTGCTTCGGTTCTTTTTGAGGAGTTTTTTCTGTTATTCTCTCGTCAGAGTGGCTCTGTTTTGTAAAAGAAGAGGGATGCAAAAATTAGTTTGTCTCTTTGGCTTGTTTTTTTCGCTATTGATGATGGAGGTGGGGGGGGAGTCTGGGCCTACTCTGGAAGAAGTTTGGGAAGGGATTGGAGATAACCGTTTTGAGCTGGAGGCTTTTCGAGAAGAGAGTTTCCGACAGTTTGAATTAGAGGGGGAAAAGGCTTTTGATTCGTTGGTGAAAGGAGGAATGCCGCTTTCTGACAAGAAGACGCTGTCTTCTCGGTTTTTGATGTCAAATCTGATTTTTGCGATGAAGGCCCGTGTTGAGTTCCCTTGGAGTGAGCAGGTTTCAGAAGAGATGTTTTTTAACGAGGTGCTACCCTATGCTATTTTGGATGAGGTTCGGGAAGATTGGCGTCCTCAATTTTACGAGATTTGCAGTAATTTGGTTAAAGGATGTGAGACGGCTAGTGAGGCGGCTCAGGTTTTAAATCGTGATCTTTTCGATAGAGTTAAGGTGCACTATCATCGTGGTCGTAAGAAGCCGAACCAAAGTCCTTCCGAGTCGATGGAGACTGGGAAGGCGACTTGCACGGGTTTGAGCATTATTTTGGCTTATGGTTGTCGGTCGGTGGGGATTCCCGCTCGCTTAGTGGGAACTGCTTTATGGTCAGATAAGAGTGGGAATCACACTTGGGTCGAAATTTGGGACGGAGAGTGGAAGTATTTGGGAGCGGATGAATATGATAAGAAGGGGTTGAATCGTTCTTGGTTTGGGGGGCGAGCCTCTCAGGCTCAGAAAGACAAATGGCAGCATGCCATTTGGGCTACGTCATGGAAGCGAGTGGATGGGCACTTTCCGATGGTGTGGGCACAGGAGAATCAGTCGGTCGGAGCAGTTAATGTGACTGACCGTTATGCGAAGAAGGAGGCTACTTCTTCTTCGAAAAAATTAGGGATTCGAGTCTTTGAAAGTGAGGGAAAGAAGCGTGTGGTTGCGAAGGTGACTCTTCTGGATGAAAGAGGAGAGCCAGGTGAAGCAGTTGCGACCAAGGCTGGGCAAGCGGATATGAATGATGTTGCTCAGCTTTCTCTCTCGGGGAGTGGTCCGTGGAGATTGTTGGTGACAGCGGGAGAGCTTCAGCAAGAGGTGGTGGTGAAGGAGAGGCCGGAACAGGCCTTGGATGTGATTCTGGGGGAAGCCAGAGATGTGAAGCTTGATTTGGCACAAGCGGTGGCGACTTGGAGGGCTGAGGGGAGAGAAGCACGGGAGAGAGAATTGAAGGAGAAGGTGATCGAAATTGGTGACAAGAAGCTTCGTTTTTTAGAGAAGAAATTTGGGAAGGAGCCTGCGAGCGGTCACTGTTTGTGGATCTCAATGCATGGGGGTGGGCAAACGAAGGCGCAGGTAAATGATCAGCAGTGGCAGAATCAAATTCAGCTTTATCAGCCTGCGGAAGGTTACGTTGTCGCTCCTCGGGCACCGACCGATACCTGGAATCTTTGGCATCAATCGCACATTGATGGTCTTTTTGATCGTTTGATTGCAAACTACGTGATTTGTCGTGGAGTAGACCCGAACCGGATTTATTTGATGGGTTATTCGGCAGGGGGCGATGGGGTTTACCAATTGGCACCACGGATGGCGGATCGATTTGCGGCGGCCGCGATGATGGCAGGACATCCTAATGAGACGAAGGCGGATGGTTTGCGGAATCTTTCGTTTGAAATTTTCATGGGTGAGAAAGATGGTGCGTATAATCGGAATAAGAAGGCGGAGAATTGGAAGAGGCATCTCGCTCAATTTCAAAGCGAAGATCCGGAAGGTTATCGGCATCGGGTTACTATTTATCCGGGGTTAGGACATTGGATGAAGGGCAAGGAGGCAGAGGTCTTGCCGAGGATGATTCAGGTGTCGCGACGGGAATGGCCCAAAAGAGTAGTGTGGTTTCAGGATGATGTGACTCATGAACGGTTCTATTGGCTGGGGGTAAAACCTGAAGGTGCGGTGAAGAAGCGCAAACTGATAGCGGAAGTAGAGGGCCAGACAATCTCGGTTGAGGGAGAGAGCGTGAATGGTCTTCAGTTTTGGCTAAATGATCAATTATTAGATTTAGACAGAGAGATTGTAGTGAAACTAAACGGTAAGGAGAGTTTTCGAGGGAAAGTGAAACGAAAAGGGGAAGTTGTCGCGAAGTCTATACGTCAGCGATGTGGAATGATAGCGACAGCTTTGTTAGAGCTCTAAAGCAATTAGGTAATTGGGAGCGATGCCCTTAGTAATTCTGAATAAAGGCGAGGATGGAAGAACGTTCATCTTGTCCTTGCAGCCAGTCTCGAATGGCACGAACTTAAGAGGGATTTCACGGAGATCTCTCTGATAAAATAAGAC
>CAZUEC010000034.1:0-11649 GCA_964618865.1 uncultured Roseibacillus sp.
CAAGAAATTCTCTCTCGGCGATAAACGAACGAACTTTTGGAAAACGGTCTAAGAAAGATTCGAATAAAGAGAAATCGAGTTAAGGTTCTATTTGAAAGCAGTCTTCATCGGGAGCGGTGATGGTTATCGTTTCTTTGGTCGTTGGATGAGTTAAGGTGAGCTGCTTACATTGTAAGAGCATTCGAGTTTCGAGGTTTAATTTTTGGTTCCAAAATGCAGAATTTTCCATGCCGGCATAACGATAATCTCCGATGATGGGGAGTCCGTTTTGAGCAAGATGCTTGCGAATTTGGTGGTAACGACCAGTCAAGGGGGTGACTTCTAGTAGCGTGAGTTTTTGGCGAAAATACTGAAGAACCTTGAAGTGGGTTGTTGCTTCTTTCCAGGGTTGGTCTTCTTCTTTCTGTAAGAGGTCGCTACAGGTCCACTCTTTCTCTTGAGGATGTCCAGCAACGATAGTGTGATAGGTTTTTTGAATTTGTTTGCGTTCGAAAGCTCGATTGATTGCGCGTGCGATCGTTTTACTTTTAGCAAAGAGAAGGACGCCACAAGTGGGGCGATCGAGTCGGTGAGTGGGAAAGATTTTAAAGCCCACCAAATCACGAACAAGTTTCATCACGACAACATCATCGGGCTTCGGCTCGTCTGCAGCGTGAACAAGGTGCCCAGCTTCTTTGTTAATGACGATCAACCATTCGTCTTCGTAAAGAAGCGATGGGGAGGGAGAGTTCACGTTTGTATGAATTAGAGTCTAGCGGCAGCTTCTTTGACGATTCGCTCCGTAGTGGCCCAGTCGATGCATTGATCGGTAATAGATTGACCACGAGTTAGGTTTTCGAGTGGTTGGGGGAAAGGTTGGTTTCCTGCTACGAGATGGGATTCGAGCATGGCGCCGGTGAGAGCCTTATTTCCCGCTGCTCGTTGAGCCACAATTGCCTCGAAGACGGTAGGCATGAGTTCTTGCTTTTTTTGGCAGTTAGCGTGAGAGGCGTCGATCATGATGGTTTCGGGAAGTCCTTCATCCCGTAGCATCCCACTAGCAGAAGCAATGCTGGCTTGATCGTAATTTGAACCGTTTTCCCCTCCGCGGAGTATGAGGTGGCAGTGTGGATTTCCTTTGGTGGTGACTGCTGAGGCGATTCCTTCCGAAGAGACTCCTAAGAAAGTTTGAGGTTTAGTTGCCGCTTTAATGGCGTTGGTCGCAGCAGTAATGGAACCTGAAGTCGCATTTTTAAATCCCAAAGGCATCGAGAGCCCTGACGCCATTTGACGGTGAGTTTGGGATTCTGAAGTGCGAGCTCCAATAGCTGACCAACAAATAAGATCTGCAATAAACTGAGGAGTGATCGGGTCTAACAGTTCAGTGGCTGTTGGCAGGCCAAGTTGAAGAATTTCTTTTAAAAAATTTCGGGCGACGGTAAGCCCTTTAACAATGTTGTCTGAGCCATCTAAGTCGGGGTCCATGATGAGGCCTTTCCAACCTACGGTGGTGCGCGGTTTTTCGAAGTAGACTCGCATCACGATGAGGATTTTGTCTTCGACTTCTTGCGCAAGTTTAACCAGTCGCTCAGCGTAGTTAAGGCAGGTTTCAGGATCGTGAATAGAGCATGGTCCGACTATGAGGAGGAGGCGTTCATCTTGTCTAAAAATGATGTCGCTGATTTGACGGCGAGAAGAGGACACGAAGTCCATTTGTTCCGCAGTGGCTGGGATATTGCCCTGCAGAGAGGCCGGCGAAGGGAGAGGAACGTTGGTGACAACGTTGAGGTCATTTTGAGCTATCATTACCAATTAAAACCGAGGGGCTAAGGTAATACGTGCAGAGTCGTAGTGGTCGTTTGGGGAAAAGAGCCAGCCAGGATTTTTGTTCACGACTTCATATCCAGTGAGAATAAACTCGGGGAGAAATTGGTCGGAGTTGATCTCATAAACAGTCTCTCCGCTGTAGTAACCTTTAATCCGGTATTCGTAATTACTGTCGAAGCCATAACGCTTTTCAGGAGGACCAATCTCGGAGTAGCGATCTGGTTGGCGTCCGATTTTTTCATTGAAAACGACAAGTTTGGCCGTGCGCGAATCTTTTCCGGGTTTACGAAGATAACCCCAGAAGCGCGTTCTCTTTACGTAATAACGTCGTCCGTAAAAAAAGTCGCCACGAGCTTCGGTCGCGATTTGTTGTTTGCGTTCATCGACAGAGGGACCTCCCATGTTCGGACGTCCACCTCCCGAATAGCTTCCACCGGTTCCTCCGATAGTGCCTCCACAACTCGCCAGTTGAAGTGCGATGAAGGAGAAGAGCAATCCCTGTTTGAATCTGTTCATCGGCCGAGAGTGCGCAACAGAAATAGCTTCTGGCAAGGCGAGATCGATTCAAATTCGGCAGTAGTTAGAGAATTGGGCCTTATCGAAGAGCTTAGAAGGTCCTTTTTTAAAAGGAAATCAGGGAGATTTTTAGGGGTTTGCTGGGGAAAGTGACGATTTGAGAGCTTTTTTGAGGTGAAAAGCTGGCGAGGTCGGCCTTTGACCTCGTTCTTTTTTTTGATAAGAAGCATTTAATGAAACGTTCAATTCTGGCCGTCTGGATCCTTTGCTGCCTTAGCTTGATGGCAGGAAGCAAGAAGGACCAAAAATTCGTGGTTCAGTTTAATCTGCAGGGAGCGGAGTCAGATGGCCCAAAAATTTCGGTCGAGCAACATGTCGCGGGGCAAAGATTATTTTTTCGGCTTTCTCCCGAGATTGCAACGACTGACATCGAGTCTTTCCGTCCCTTTCCCGCTGATGATGGCTATTCTTACGGCATCGTATTAAAACTGAATGCCACTGGAACGCGACGGTTGGCAGCGGTGACTAATTCGAATCGAGAACAACTTTTCTTAGCTCGCGTGAATGGACGTCCTCTCGACGTGGTGAAGATTGATCAAACGATCAACGATGGAATTCTTGTTATTTGGCAGGGAGTGACAACTCGCGAAATTGGAATGGCCGATCAATTAATGCCGCGAATAGGTCAGTCAGTAACGGAGTGGAAGAAGCAGAAAAAAAATAAATGAGAATTTTCCTCGCGAGTGCTCTTTGGAGCCTCTTCAGTCTTTCTATTTTCGCTCAACGGCTTTCTTTAACTCTCCCAACTGATAACAACGCTTTAGCCCGAGGTGATTTAGCTGCTTTCTACATGCCTACGGCCTTAAAAGGGCGTTCTCCAGAATCTGGCTCTTGGGGATTTGTTCGGAATGTGAGGGAGTTTCCACAAGGACGGGTTTATACTCGTTTTCACGAAGGTTTGGATATTCGTCCGGTGGCGCGAAATTCTCGCGGGATACCAGTTGATCCGGTGAAGGCGATTGCGTCTGGAGTGGTGGCCTATGTGAATCCTTCTGCAAGCGCTTCCAATTACGGCAAATATGTCGTGGTGCAGCACAACTTTGGGTATGGTCCTATGTATTCGCTTTATGCTCATCTAGCTTCGACTTCGGTGCAAGTTGGTCAGCGAATTTCGCAGGGTTCGGTATTGGGCGTTTTGGGTTCAACCGGTAGTGGGCTAAACAACGCGCGCGCGCATGTTCATCTCGAATTTAATATTATGCTCTCGGATCGCTATAACCAGTATCTGAACTCTGCGAATCCTCACGGAAATTATAATGGGCGTAATTTATCAGGAATTGATCTTGCGGATATTTATCTGAAATACTGGAAAAATCCTCAGTTTAACTTGGGAAAACACATTCATGGTCTGCCTCAGCACTATCGCATTACAGTGCCACAAAAGAGGCGTGGTCCTTTGCCAATCGTGAAGCGTTATCCGTGGATGAAATTTGGAAATCATGATAAGCCTGCCAACTCTTGGGAGATGGCCTTCACTCGTTCAGGGTTTCTTATTGGAGTGGCCCCGAGTAATCGAAAAGTTTCGAAACCAACCGTGACCTATGTGCGTTCAACCGCCATCGATCACCGGCATTATACTCTTGGAAGATTGACAGGAAGCGGATCTACTGCCACACTCACCTCATCGGGAGAACGCTACATCTCTCTCGTTACCGACGATTTCTCAAGCCGGAACTAGTTTTTATGAGTGAGCGCTACCCATTTAAAGCGCCCTCAGGATTCCGTCCTTCTTTGCTGTCTCGTCGGGTAGATTTGTCTGATTCCGAGAGGAAATGTGACCGTAACCAGGTGAGGTTGGAGTTGGATGACGCTAAATTGAGTAGATCATTGAAGTGAACGAAAAAAAATTAAGAAAGAGCATCCTTGCGTTGCTTGAGAAGTCAGGGTCTCGCCCATTGACGAAAAGTGAGATGGCTCGTGAGTTGGGTCTCCCTCCTAAAGAAAGAGCAAATTTTCGCCGTGTCCTGGCCGCTATGGTCGAGGAGGGTAGTTTGAAACCAGGTAAGAAGTCACGTCTTGAAGCGGTGAATGATCAAGAGGCAGGAGGCAAAGGATTGCTGATTGGCCGGATTCGCATTTTCCCGAAGGGTCATGCGACCGTTTATCCTGACCCGAATGAGGTGGCTAATGAGAACGGAGGGTTCGACTTAGAAACGGTGAAGCGAATTTATGTGCCTGCGAATCGCACCGGAGTAGCGATGGATGGTGATACTGTGGAAGTCAAAGTGGTCTTAAAACGAGGGCGAGATGGGAATATTGATCCTCATGGAGTGGTCGAGCGGATTGTCAAACGAACTGATCGGCTTGTGGTGGGAGTCTATTTTAATCGCAATGGTTTTGCCTATATTCAACCGGATGCTGAGGCTTTGCCGGCAACCCTTGAAGTCTCTCCTCATGCGGAAGCGAAGGACGGTCAGAAAGTAGCGGTTCAACTTATTGAATGGCGCAAAGGAGAAGAGCCCAGAGGTCAAATTAAAGAGATCATCGGTTGGCCTGATAGCCCTGGCGTGGACATCCTCAGCGTCGTTCATAAATATGGTCTTCAGACTCATTTTTCGGAAGCGGTGACAGCAGAAGCTGACAAGGTGGCGGTGGAAGTTTCTGCTAAGGAACAAGCTCGTCGAGAAGACTGGACCGATCGTCTTGTGATCACCATCGATCCCGCAGATGCTAAGGATCATGATGATGCGATTTGGGTGAAGCGAAAGAAATCAGGAGGATGGACTCTCGCAGTTCATATTGCTGATGTCTCTCATTACGTAAAACCAGGGACTCTTCTCGATAAGGAAGCTTTCAAACGCGGAAACTCTACTTACCTCGTGGATCGAGTGCTGCCGATGCTTCCTGAGACTTTAAGTAATGGTATTTGTTCTTTGCGGCCGAATGAGGTGCGCCTGACCAAATGTGCGGTCATGGAATTTGATGAGCAAGGCTTGATGGTGAAGAGTCAATTTATTGATGCCTTCATCAATAGTCAGGCTAAACTTGCTTATGAGGATGCTCAAGTCGTTCTCGATGGTGGGCAGGTGCCGAAGCGGTTTAAGGGAAAATTAAAGAAAGATCTGGAGGCCATGATTCCCGAAGCATGGAAGTTGGCTAGAACTTTGCGTCAGCGTCGCTTCCGGCGAGGCGCTTTGGACATGGAGATGGATGAAATCAAAGTGTCAGTTGATAAGAATACGAAGGAGGCAACTGGTTATGAGAAGGTCGAGCATTGTGAAAGTCATCAATTGATCGAGGAATGCATGTTGGCCGCTAACGAATCGGTGGCAAAAGTATTACGAGATCGGCAAAAACCAGCGATTTACCGAATTCACGATGATCCCGATCCTGAAAAACTGATGGAGTTTGGAGAGATGGCACGAGCTCATGGTTATGAAGTCGGAGATCTGACTAATCGAACTCATGTGCAGTCTCTGATCGATCAAGCCATTGGAACTCCCGAGGAGCATAACATTAAACTTGGTCTCTTACGTAGTTTACGACGAGCCGAGTATTCGGAGGAACCTTTAGGTCATTATGGACTTGCTAAGGCGGATTATGCTCACTTCACCAGTCCTATTCGACGTTACGCTGATTTGGTGGTGCATCGAGCCTTGCAAGGTTTACTGAAGAACCGGCCTGAGAAGCCGGATCAAACTCGCCGACAAAACGACTGCAAGGAGGCTGCTATTCATATTTCGGTGACTGAACGCAATTCTAGTTTCGCAGAACAGGAAACAAAAACACTGAAGCTTTTAGAATGGTTAGAAGTTACCCGAGTTTCGGAGGAACCTCCAATTTTCACAGGGGTAGTTACCGAAGTTCGCTCTATGGGGCTGTTCGTAGAGGCCACTGATATCATGCAAAAAGGCCTGGTGAAAATTAGTAATCTTCCTGGTCGGGGTTGGCGTTTTAATGGGAGTGGTCCTTCTTTTGATCATCGTGATCATCGTTTGCAGGGCGGAGTGCCCGTGCGCCTTCAGGTGAGCAAGGTTGACTTCATTGAGCAGAGAGTCGATTTCGCAATTGTGGAAATCGCAAAAGCACCGGCGTCCAAGAAGAAGCTTAAAAAACAGGGCGTTCGTAAAAAGGAAAAGCCCGAGAAAAGGACTTCGAAGCACCGTGGCAAAACGAGTGAGAAGAGAAAAAAATCGAAGCTAAGCTCCAACAAAAGAGGAAAGTCACTTAAAAAGAAATCAGTTGAAAAAGGAGCGAGGAAATCAGCGAAACCAGCTAAAAAGGCGGCCGGCAAAAAAAGCTCGAGAAAATCGACGGGCAAGAATAGGAAGAAAGAACGCGATCAGTAAGGGGTCTTACTCACGGTAAGAACTTCGCACGAATGAGTCGCGAATTGCGGCTTTAGTTTTTTAACTTCAATTTTTCAAGCTTGGGCTTGATGATGTATCGACAGTAGCCGTCGCTCTTGTTTTGGAAGTAGTAGTCCTGATGATAATCGGGAGCGGGATAGAATTTTTCAGCTTTCCGCACTACGGTTACGATGGGCCGAGTGAATTCTTTTTGAGCGTTTGCGATGGAAGCATCGATGACGGTTTTATCCTCATCGTTATGATAAAAAATAGCAGAAGCGTATTGTGGTCCCTTATCGTTTCCTTGTCGGTCCTTGGTGGTTGGATCGTGAGAAGCCCAGAACCAAGCTAAAGCATCACCGAGCGAGAGTTTTTCCGGATTGTAGACAATTTTAATGACTTCCACATGGCCGCTTTGTTTTCCACAGACTTCGGCATAAGTTGGGTTTTCAACGTGGCCTCCGGTGAAACCGGAAACGACTGAGTGAACGCCTTCGAGTTGTTGAAAGACGGCTTCAATGCACCAATAGCAGCCACCGCCTACGGTGATCGTTTTATAACCTTCTGGGACGCCAGACTTATCTTCGTGGTTTGCTTTCAAAACGGTGTCTTTTGGTGGAGTTCCAGTTTGAGCCTGTGGTTCACACGCTGCAAGAGTGAGGAGACCAAAGCAAATTAAGAATTGGGTAAAGATTGTTTTTGCGAGATTTGGAAAATCGCGGAAGCCGATTGATTTGAGGGACTTAAGCAGAAGAATCACATCGTAAGTTAACCTCGTATTCTTTTAACGAAAGCAATTTTTCGAAATCTTCTTGCATCTTACGATGAAGCTGACGACGAAATCCACAATGGAAACACGAGTTTTTATGCCTGAAGGAGGTTTGTCGGCTACAATTGGTGAGGTTGTTTTGGCATTGAAAAACCAGAAGCTCAAAGCAAGACATGACAAGCAAAATTGGGGGGACTGGATTGTCTTTGAGCGAAAGGAAACTGTTATTTCGATGGAGTCTACTCGGGGGCTTACCAGTTCGGCGACTATCGAAGAGGCCGAAGGGGAAGATGAGTTGCGCACCAAGATTATCACGGTTTTTCGGACTTTGGGCTGGGAAGGCGAGGATGAGGAGGGGCGCTATCCGCTTTGAATGGATGGTTCGTTCTCATTCGACTTTCGTGAGGTGAGTCGAGATTGGAAGGAAACGCTTTAGGGTCAGCGATAAAAGCGAGTTGTGGAAAAAATTCGGCGAAAAATTAGGACCGAAAAGTGAGAGGAAATGCAGGCGTCATTTTCCTGAAATGCAGTCGTAGAAGTTCGGGAGGATGAGTTGACTTTCAGGCGATTGCAGCCTACCTATCTGTGTCCTTCGACGACATTCGGATTGTTGGAGCGCGAAGCCCTTTTCTACCCGCATATGAGTTCCTCTGTTTCGGCCCGTCTGAACGCAAATCTACTTGATGAAAATTATGAGCGTTGGCTTGCTGACCCTCGTTCAGTTGATGCCACTTGGGCTGCTTTTTTTGAAGGGTTCGAATTGGGAGTCGTGCAAGCTGAACCCGAAGATGACGCATCCAAATCAGCACAGATAAAGGCGAAGTCAGCACCTTCTGGCGCTGCTAGTGTGGGGGCCGAGCTTGATGGCGAGCACAATTTAAATTTCCTCGGACGAGTCGTCAGTCTTGTCTACAACTACCGAACTTTGGGGCACACTCAGGCCCATATTAATCCTTTAGAGGAGGAAGCTCCGCAAAATCCTCGTTTGGAATTGAGCCGCTTTGGGATTCGAGAAGAAGACTTGGATCTTCCTGCGGCGACTCAGTTTTTCCGGAAAGGAGAGCAGATGACTCTCCGGGAGATGGTTGCCGCGTTGAAGGAAACCTATTCCGGTTCGATTGGTTTCGAGTTCATGCATATTCACAACACCGAGGTCCGGAACTGGATTCGAGAGCGAGTGGAGCACCGTAATGAACGTGAGAAGATGTCCACCGAGCAGCAGACCCAAGCTCTGCGCTGGCTCTGTGAAGCAGAAACATTTGAGAAATTTGTTGGGAAGCGCTTCTTGGGGGAAAAGAGATTTTCGGTAGAAGGGGGAGAAGGAGTGATGGTCCTCTTGAATCGTATTCTTCAACTCTGTCCTTCGAATAAGGTGAAGGAGATTGAAATGGGAATGGCGCATCGAGGGCGTCTCAATATTTTAGCCAATTTTTTAAGAAAAAAAATCCGCACTCTTCTTTACGAATTTACTCCTAACTATGTGCCTGACCTAGTCGCCGGAGACGGGGATGTGAAGTATCACTTAGGCTACGAAAGTATGCGAAAGGTTGGAGATACCGAGATTCGTGTAAATTTAGCCGCGAACCCCAGTCACTTGGAAGCGGTTAATGCGGTTGTGGAAGGTAAAGCGCGAGCTCGTCAGCGCCTCATCGGTGATGATGGAGTGATGACAGATCGGAAGCAGGTCTTACCTCTTCTCTTACACGGAGATGCCGCTTTCGCAGGGCAAGGTTCGGTGGCTGAGGTTCTGAACTTGTCCCAACTTCCGGGGTATCGAACAGGAGGAACCATTCACCTGATCATCAATAATCAAATCGGGTTTACAACCATGCCCGCTGATGCTCGTTCATCAAGCTATGCTACTGACGTGGCAAAAATGATTGAAGCTCCGATTCTCCATGTCAATGGAGAGAAACCGGAAGAGCTCTGGTGGGCAGCCGAATTTGCCCTCGAGTTTCGCCAGAAATGGGGTCGAGATATTGTGATCGATATGTATTGTTACCGACGCCAAGGTCACAATGAAACAGATCAAGCTGCTTTCACTCAGCCTCATATTTATCGTAAACTCGATGAGCGAAAGCCTGCAGGGCAACTCTATCGCGATGAGCTCCTTGCTTCCGGGAGTTTGAGTAACGAGCAAGCAGACGAAATCAGTAAAGTGATTTGGGATCGACTGGAGATGGGCTACGAGGAAATGCGTCGCTTAGAGGAAGAGGGTGAGCGCACTGTCTTTAGCGGTTCGACGGCTGTGGAACAGGGGCCTTACAGTCATGATCCTGTTATTACTGGGGTTTCGCAAGATGTTCTCAAAAAGGTGGGTCTCACTTTGACCGATATTCCAACTACTTTCAATCTCCACCCAACGCTTAAGAAGCGTTTCGTTCCTCGTCGGGCACAAGCGATCTCAGAAGGGGAAGGGGTTGACTGGGCTTTAGCTGAATCGCTGGCTTGGGGTTCTCTCTTGTTAGAGGGTTATCCGGTTCGCCTTTCGGGTCAGGATTGTCGGCGCGGCACCTTCAGTCAGCGCCATGCGGTATTCTACGATCACAATACACGAGAACGCTATACTCCCCTCAAGAATCTTGATGAGAACCAAGCCAAATTTTGTGTATACAATAGTCTTCTTTCTGAGGCTGCCGTTTTAGGTTTTGATTATGGTTATTCTCTCGGTTGTGAGAAGATGCTGATCATGTGGGAAGCGCAATTCGGAGATTTTGGCAATGGGGCGCAGGTCATCATTGACCAGTTTATCGTTTCGGCCGAATCAAAGTGGCAAACACCGACTGATTTGGTGATGCTCTTGCCCCATGGTTACGAAGGAATGGGACCCGAGCATTCGAGTGCTCGTTTAGAGCGTTTTCTTCAATTGTGTGCGGAAAAAAACATGATTGTCGGCAATTTCACCACTCCGGCTCAGTACTTTCATGCTCTCCGACGGCAGAAACTCAGAGGCTTCCGCAAGCCTCTAATCTTGATGACCCCCAAAAGTCTCCTCACCAAGCCAGAGGCAGTTTCCACTCTCTCAGAACTTACTGGAGAGACTTGTTTCCAAGAAGTTCTTGGTGATTCTGAAATGGAAAAGAGTCCTGCAGATGTCGAGCGAGTTATCTTTTGCACGGGCAAGGTCTACTACGACCTCCTTGATTACCGGAAAACGAATAAAATTGATAATGCGGCAATCGTGCGCATCGAGCAGATCTATCCCTTTAAAAAAGAGGCGGTGCTTGCTGCTACCGAGAGTTTCAAAAACAACACCAAATGGATATGGTGTCAGGAGGAACCACTGAATATGGGAGCTTGGACCTTTGTGGGACCGCGCTTAGAAGACATCTTTGATAGTCGTATTCGTTATGCGGGCCGAAATCGTGCTTCGAGTACGGCAGCAGGTTCCAAAGCAATGCATAAGAGGGAGCAAGCAATGCTCGTGGAGGAGGCGTTTGAAGTTTAAATAATCACGACGATGGCAGAGGAAGTGAAAATACCGCCGTTTGGCGAGTCGATTACCACCGCGAATGTATCCCGTTGGCATAAGTCCACTGGAGATTCGGTGAAGAAGGGCGAAACCTTGGTTTCTTTAGAGACCGATAAGATTTCTAACGAACTGGAAGCGCCATGTGATGGCATTCTCAAAATTTTAGTGGAAGAAGATGAAGAGGTCGAAGTCGGCTCTATCATCGCAGAAGTGGATGCCTCTGGTGCTTCTTCAAGTGAAGGAGGTGTGAGTCCAACACTCGTAACGAATACGGAAACTGCTGCAACAACTGATTCGGGAGAGAGCCACGAAGTCAAAATTCCATCCTTCGGTGATTCTATCAACACTGCGAGTTTAGCAGAGTGGAAGGTCAAAAGTGGGAGCGTGGTGAATAAAGGTGATATTCTTGTCGTGTTAGAAAGTGACAAGGTCTCACAAGAGGTGGAGGCGGAATATGCTGGCTCCGTTGAAATTCTAGTAGCAGAAGGGGAAGAGGTGGAAATTGGAACCATCATTGCTCGCCTTACTGAAGGAAGGGCTCCGACTGGAGTGAATCCAACAACACCGACACCGGCTCAGAAGTCTCCTTCATCGCCACAAGCTAGCTCTCCTGTAATGGAGACTACGCGTATCAAGCCTAACTTGAATGCAACGGCTCCGCCATCGGCCTCGACTCCAGCTTCGGAAGCCACGTCTGACGGTCGTTCTACTCGCAAAAAGATGAGCATGTTGCGGCG
>CAZUEC010000035.1:0-11483 GCA_964618865.1 uncultured Roseibacillus sp.
GAAGATGCCGCCACCCTCCTCCAAGTCATCGCGGGCCACGACCCTCTCGACTCCACCTCTCTCAACGAACCCGTCCCCGACTTCACCGCAAACCTCAACAAAGGTGTCGATGGTCTTAAAATCGGACTCCCTAAACAATACTTTGCCCAAGGCCTCGATCCTCGCATTCATACCCTCGTCCGCGAAGCCGCAGCTAAGCTCGAAAAACAAGGAGCCACTCTCCTCGAAATCGACCTCCCCTCCACCGAAGCAGCAGTAGCAACATACTACATCCTCGCACCCGCAGAAGCCTCCTCCAACCTCTCCCGCTTCGACGGCATCCGATACGGAAAACGCAGTAACAAAGCTGACGGCATCATCGACACCTACTTCAAATCACGCGAAGAAGGCTTCGGCCCTGAAGTCAAACGACGCATCCTCTTAGGCACCTACGTCCTCTCTTCAGGATACTACGACGCCTACTACACCCGTGCCCAAAAAGTCCGCACTCTGATTCAACGTGAATTCCACCATGCTTTTCAAAACGTGGACGCCATTCTCACACCCACCACTCCTGCCCCCCCGCGCAAACTCCACGAGGCCGACAACGACCCCCTCCAAGACTATCTCGCAGACGTCTACACCATCTCCGCCAACCTCGCAGGGCTACCCGCCATCTCAGTTCCCTGCGGCAAAGTAGAAGGAGAACAAGGCACCCAACTCCCCATCGGAGTTCAGATCATGGCCCCCCACCTGATGGACGAACGAGTCCTTCAAATCGGACAAGCACTCACATAAGAGCTCTTAAGAATCCTCACCCCCTCCTCCTGCCCTTTATCAAAAGGACTCCTCCTCAAAAATCACCTTAAATCCCCCAAAACAATGGAATCAACAAACAAGCCGTTAACCAAAGAATAATCGCCAACGGAAAGCCCACTCGGAAAAAATCTCCGAACTTATACCCCCCCGCACCAAAGACATAAGTATTGGTTTGATAACCAATCGGAGTCGAAAAACTTGCCGACGCTCCAAACATCACCGCCACCACCAAAGCCCGTGGTTCAATATCCATTTGAAGCCCCAATTGAATCGCCAAAGGAGTCAAGAGCACGGCCACTGCTTGGTTACTAACCAACTCCGTGAGCACCGCAGCCAGCAAATAAACCAAAGCCAAAATCACCAACGGATCGAATCCTCCACACAGCAACTCCACCTGAGAAGCAATCGCCCCAATCAACCCTGATTCAATCATCGCCAAACCGATTCCCAACATCCCCATAATCAAAAATAAAATCCGCCAATCAACCGCGTCGTAAGCTTCTTTCGGCTCTAAACAACCAGTCAAAAGAACAAACAAAACCGCACCCAACGCAAGCTGGACCGTTGGAATCTTATCAATCACACCAAAACCGCCCAACGCACCTAAAATCACAAAAACCAGTAACGCCCCCAGCGCCCAAGGAGCCTTCTTAACCCGAAACTCCTGCGTAGTAGGAGCACTGAGGTTGATAAAATCTCGTTGCTCAAAAAGACGACGCATCTTCTCCGCCGAACCCTGCACCAACAAGGTATCCCCGAATGCTAATTTAGTATCCTCAAACTGATCACGCAGATTAGTGCCTCGCCGGTGCACCGCCAAAATAATCACCCCAAATTGCTGTCGAAACTTAATCTCCGCCAGAGATTTTCCTACCAAAGAAGAATCCGGTCCCAAAATCCCCTCCATCAAAATCGCCGACTCCGTCTGCACTCCCTCCAACCCAAAATCGTCTCCTCCTCTCAACTCCAACCCCTGCGACTTTCGCATTCCCAAAACCCCATCAGGACTCCCCTTAAAAAACAGCTCATCACCCTCTCGAAAGTGAATCTCCTTCAGAGGCACTCGCACCCGAAGTCCATTCCGCCTCACTTCAATCAAACGTAGCTTTTTTAACTTCCCAAAAGGAGTCTCCTCAAATTCTTTCCCCACCAAAGGCGACCCCTCACTCAAAAAAGCATGGGTAATAAATTCCCGAGTACTCTCCGTATTAATCAATGCAGCCAAAGTAGAACGATCCGGCAACAGCTTCTTCCCAAGAGTCAAAAGATAGAGCACGGTAATGGCACAGAACACCAACCCAAGTTTACTCACCTCGAACATTCCAAAGGTCTCCAGACCATTCTGTTCTGCGATTCCCGCCGCAATTAAATTAGTCGAAGTCCCAATTATCGTCACCGTCCCTCCCACGATCGCAGCATAACTCAGTGGAATCAAAAACCGGGAAGCAATCCATTCCTTGCGACGACAAATCCCTAAAATCACCGGCATGAAAACCACCACCACTGGCGTGTTATTCACAAAACCCGAAAGCAGCGCCACCACCACGACCAACCACCCTAACATCATCTTCTCACTCCCCCCCGCCAGATCCTCAAACCAATCACCTAACCACTCAATCACTCCGGTTCGCTCCAAAGCCGCACTGACCACAAACATACAACCAATCGCCAACGGAGCAGGATGAGAAAAAACCCCCAACGCCTGATCAAGAGGAAGAATTCCCACCGCGATACAGAGAAACATCCCCAACAAAGCCACCACCTCCACCGCCAACCACTCTTTGACGAAAGAGACGAAAACAATCGCGATTAAAACCGCCAGAAACCAATATTCCCAATGTTGCTCCATTTCGCTTTCTTCCTAGTGGTAATAAGCACAAGAAGTTACGTCAGGCTAATTTTTGTGAAACTTTTTTTGAAATCCCCATGCCTCAGCACCAAAAAAACGCCCTTCAACTGATCCCCTACATTCTACTCAGCCAAAAAGCACCAACCGACGCAAGCCGGACCGCCCTCTGACCATGGCAAATGAAAAATCATGCCACTCAAACTTTGCCCAAATGCCTTGAAGCATTCGAACAATCAACCCAAACGATAAACAATCCGAGCCTTAGAGGTATCATAAGGAGACATCTCCATCTTAACCTTATCTCCAATCACCAAACGGATAAAACGTTTACGCATCTTACCCGAAATATGAGCTAAAACTTCGTGCCCGCTGGGTAGCTCAACTTTAAACATCGTTCCCGCTAACACCGCACTCACTGTCCCTTCCACCTCTACCGCCTTAGC
Source organism: uncultured Roseibacillus sp. (assembly GCA_964618865.1). Taxonomy (GTDB): domain Bacteria; phylum Verrucomicrobiota; class Verrucomicrobiia; order Verrucomicrobiales; family Akkermansiaceae; genus Roseibacillus. Next base: position 3,091 of record CAZUEC010000035.1, read on the forward strand.
TTCCCCATCTTTAGCCCGAATATTGTCCTTCTTAAACCCAGGCCGTCCTTGACCTCTTCGTCCGCCCCTGCGGTTTCCTCCTCGTCTTTTTGGCGGCCCTGCGATAATAAATCCTTTTGTTAATTTCTGCGAAACTAGAATGCTGCGCAGCACTGAGGTTATCCCGAATTATCTATCTGGCAATTCAAAAACGCGCCAACTTCCTCACCAATACAAACGCTCACGAACCCCATTCATCGAAAGAAAAAGCACCTTCTGCCCCAAACACCTCCCCTAAGTATCGACTTATTAGACCATCTCCTAGCACACTGTCCCCCTTTTCCCTTGAAGCATGGGGAATTGAACCGCACCCTCGTCATGCACACTAATGGAACTTGATATTCTAGACGTCTCCTTCGACACCTCCGAGATCAAGCCTCGCGAGATCGAGGAAGCCCTTGAGGACCCTTTCGCTGTTCGTCTTCTTCCAGAAAACGAACGCTCCGATGGTGAGTCTCGTTTCTACACCATCGGAAAGTCCATTTCCAACCGCCACCTCTTCCTCGCTTTTTCCTCCGACGGTAAAAAAGCTCGCGTCGTCGCAGCTAGAACCGCCAGCAAAGACGAACAAACCTTTTACGAACGTAAATTCGCCGAGTTCAAGTAATGAAGACCATCAGCAGCTGGGATGAAATCCCCGATTTTGAAGAGGAAGCAGACGAAGCCAAATTCTGGAGCAATCACGAATTAGCCCCTCGTCTCATGCAAGGCTCCCTGCATGCCCCCGACTCCCGCGAGTCCACCACCATCACTCTGCGCTTCGATCCGCGAATGCTCTCCCGCATCAAACGCATCGCCCGCTCTCGCTTCTTGAACTACCAATCCATGATCAAGCAGTGGCTAGCTGAACGCCTCGAAGAGGAGATGCGTAAAATGGATTAAGCAGATCTGAAATCTAGGCTTGCTCATTTAGCGTGAAACTCCCCCCTTTTCTTTCCAAACAACACCATTTCTGGACCGTAGCTTTCCTGATCTGGCTCATCACCCTCTGGTGCCTTTCCGATCGACCACTCGATCAAAAATTCCCCACCGACTTCCCCACCGACAAAATCCTCCACTTCGGCTACTTTTTTGGAGGCGCAGGACTCCTCTCCGCTGCCCTCTTTCTCCAAAAACGAAAACTCCATTGGAGCAGCCTCCACCTCATCGTCATCCTCCTCCTCTTCACCATCGGTTCCATCGATGAATGGCATCAATCCTGGTATCCCAGCTCTCGCTCAGGCAATGACGCCGCCGATCTAAGCGCTGATATTCTAGGAGCACTCGCCGGCACCTTCGTTTTTCGCAAAGTCCAACCCAAGGTCTTTACCTAGACTCTCAACTTCCCGCAATTCGGACTGGATTCCGAGCTCTGGATTCTCAACTCTCCCCGCACGCCAACATGACTTTCCTCACCACCGCCATCGACTACCCCAACGGCTCTCCTCACATCGGCCATGCCTATGAAAAAGTCCTCACCGATATCCTCGCTCGCTACTATCGACTCCAAGGCCAAGAGGTCTACTTCCTAACAGGCGTGGATCAACATGGTCAAAAGATGGTGCAAACCGCCGAGAAAGAAGGCGTTAATGTCGCTACACTCGCTAAGAAAAATACTAAGAAGTTCACCAAACTCCTTGATGCGCTCGATATTTCGAACGATGGCTGGGCTGAGACTTTAGACCCACGCCACAAAGCCTGTGTCTCGAAAATCCTCACCGATCTTTATGAGAAAGGACAACTCTACAAAAAATCTTACAAAGGATTCTACTCCATCCGGCAGGAACAATTTCTGACTGAACAAGAACGTGATGAAGATGGCAACTTCGGCTCCGAATGGGGCGAGGTTGAAGAACGAGAAGAAGAGAATTGGTACTTCAAACTTTCCGAACACACCACTTGGCTCCGTGAAGCAGTCGAATCCGACATCCTCGGCATCACCCCAGATTTCCGCAAAAACGAAGTCCTCAATGCCATCGAAAAGGCCGAGTCTACTGACCTCTGTATCTCTCGCCCAAAAGAACGCCTCTCTTGGGGCATTCCTCTGCCCTTCGACAAAGACTTTGTCACCTACGTCTGGTTTGATGCCCTCATCAACTACATCTCCTTCGCAGGATACCTGAAAGAAGACAGCTCCGATCTACCCGAATTCGACAAACTCTGGCCCGCCCACCTCCACGTCATCGGCAAGGACATTATGGTTCCTGCTCATGCCGTCTACTGGCCCTGTATGCTGCATGCGATGGGCTTCAGTAACGAGCAAATGCCAAACCTACTCGTGCATGGGTGGTGGAATGCTAAGAAAGTTGACTCCGCCACCGGCGAAGCCAGCTCTGAGAAGATGTCTAAATCCCTCGGCAACATCATCGACCCGATCGAACTCGTCGATACCGTTGGCACCGATGCGGTACGTTACTACCTTGCTCGCGATATCGCTACCGGTAAGGATTCCGACTACGATCCCGAACGCCTGTTCGTTCTCTTCAACTCTGAGATGGCGAACGGCCTCGGGAACCTACTCAATCGCTCCCTCAATATGACTAAGTCATCGCTGGGAGGAGAACTCTCGGCTTACGACTACGATGATGAGGAGTGTCAACTCGTCCGTAATTCCCACGCCTCTTTGCTCGCAGCCTATCCAGAAAAAATGGCTGCAATCGATCTCCGCGGAGCCCTCGAAGCACTCGTTAGCTTCATCACCGACGTGAACACCTTCGCGGAACGCACCAAACCGTGGGAGCTGAAGAAAGACGAATCTAAACGAGACCAGCTCAATGCCGTTCTCCACCATATGTGTGAAGCCTGTGCTCTTGCATCTGTTTTGCTACAACCATTTGTTCCTGCCGCAGCCGCTAAGATGCAAGGTCAGCTCAACGCCCCTCAACTCGCTGACCTCAAAATCAGCGATCTCAAATGGGGACTCCTACCTGCAGGACAAACGATTAATAAACCAAAACCAGTCTTCCCTCGCCTTCAAAAAACAGAAGATTAGACCGTATCTAAAACTCACAATTCCCTGGCGTTCTCGGGAATGGGATGACGTCGCGAATATTCGCCACTCCTGTTACAAACATCACCAAACGCTCAAAACCGAGCCCGAATCCAGCATGTGGCACACTGCCATACTTCCGTAGATCGAGATACCAGTCATACCCCTCACTCAGGCCTTCTTCATCCATCTTGGCTTTCAATAAATCATAGCGTTCCTCGCGTTGACTACCGCCAATCAATTCACCAATCCCTGGCACCAGTAAATCCATCGCAGCCACAGTCTTGCCATCCTCATTTTGCCGCATGTAGAACGGTTTAATAATACGGGGATAATCGTAGACCGTCACCGGGGCCTTGAAATGCTTTTCAGTCAAATAGCGCTCATGCTCACTCTGTAGATTCTCTCCCCACGCCACCGGATAATCAAAGGACTCGTCGCACTCCTCCAAAATCGTCACCGCTTCGGTATAACTAACCCGCACGAAAGGCTTCTCCATCACTTCCCGCAAGCGTGGTTCCAGTCCCTTGTCGACAAACTTAGCGAACAAAGCAAAGTCTTCCGGCAACCCTTCCACAACTTCTCGAACCATCTCACGCACAAATTCCTCCGCCAAATCCATGTCACCCTCCAAATCACAAAACGCGATTTCAGGTTCAATCATCCAAAATTCAGCAGCGTGCCGCGAAGTATGGGAGTTCTCAGCCCGAAAAGTAGGGCCGAAGGTGTAAATATTAGATAACGCACAAGCAAAGGTCTCCCCTTCCAGCTGACCACTCACGGTCAAATAAGCAGCCTTCTCAAAAAAATCCTGCTCAGGCTTTCCTCCCCCCTTGAGCGGATCATGAGTTGTAACTCGGAACATCTCTCCTGCCCCCTCACAATCACTCGCGGTAATGATAGGAGTGTGCACATTCACAAAGTCCCGCTCTGCGAAAAAACGATGCACAGCCTGCGTTAACCGACTCCGCACCCGAAAAACCGCTCCATAAAGGTTCGCCCGTGGGCGAAGATGGGCAATCTCCCGCATAAATTCTGCCGAATGCCTCTTCTTCTGCAGCGGATAATCCTCCGGTGCCTCACCGATGAGAGCAACAGCTGTCGCCCGCATCTCCCACTGCTGCCCCTTGGCAGGTGAAACAATCAAATCCCCCGTCACCTTCACCGAAGCTCCCGTCAACATTCGCTTCACATCCTCCGAACCCGGAACCCCCTCATCAACCACCACCTGCAACGCTCCCAAACACGAACCATCATTCACCTCTAAGAACGAAAACCCCTTCGCATCCCGTCGCGTCCGCACCCATCCCGCCACCATTACCCCAGACCGCTTTTCTTCACTTTCTAAAACCCGCCGGATCAACTCACGCTGCATCCCCAATCCTTTCCTCAAAATCATTCCAAACTCAAGCCCCACCTCATCAACAGACTCACTTGCTCAAAACCAGAGCACCCCCCTTCGCCTAACCTTCCCCAGAGAAAACCTGTGTGTGAGACCACCTCGAACGCCCTCGAGAATGATCTCTCCACTCTATTTCAACCAACCAGGAATCCCCTTTTTCTGAAACTCCTTCACCTTCTCATCATAGCTATCTTCCGGAAAAGAATCCTTCCCTGCCGGAAAGGCATCCACCTTCGGAAGCCATTTCCGATGCTCTTTGAGCACCTCCGCATACTCGGATTTCGAGGCGAGATTGTGAAATTCTCTCGGATCAGTCCGATGATCATAAAGTTCCTCACCACCATCTCGATAACGGATATAACGCCAATTTTGGCTCCGAACAGAATGGTTCTTATAATAACGCGTCGTTAAGACCGGCCGCCCTCGCTTCCCATCAGGACTCTCTAAAAGCGGGCGCAAATTCACTCCGTCCAACTCTTGCTTGGACAACCCACAAAGCGCAGAAAGCGTGGGATACACATCCAAAAGGCTGACCGGCTGATCACAGATTCGATTTGGGAACCTCATCTGCGGGTGCGAAATAAATAAAGGCACTCTCGTGGCCTCTTCCCAGAGAGTCTGTTTTCGCCAATGTCTTTTCTCTCCCAAATGCTGCCCGTGATCGGACCACAAAACAATCGCCGTATTCTCTGCGTGTTCGCTCTCGTCTAAGGCATCGAGAACTTTACCAATCTGTTCATCCACAAAGCTCACACAAGCAAGATACGCACGCATCAACTCTTGCCAATATTCGGGACGAGCCTCCAAAACTTCTTGGTGATCCCCTTCAGGTAAAGTGCCATAAGCCATTGCCTTTCCATAGATGGGAATATCTTCGAACTCATCCTTCGGCACATCCGGAACCTGAATTGAGCCTTCGGGATAGAGATCAAAAAAACGCTTCGGAGCCGTATAAGGAACATGCGGCCGCAAAAAACCCACCGCGAGAAAGAATGGCTTTTGATACGATTTTTCTAGTTTTTGAACCGTCCAATTCGCAATCTGCTCATCCGGCATTCCCTTAGGAGGCATCTCCGAATCTTCAAGGGCAGCCCAGCAAAGCGATTTTCCTCTGACCTTCTCAGGGTATTTTTTTTGAAAAAACCCTCCATCTGGTGGATAAGGAGCAAACTTACTTTTATTGAACGCTCCTTTACGAAATCCATATTTCGAAGACCGCACTTCATCCCAATAAGGATAATCAAAATCCTGCACTCCCTTGTGAAAAATCTTTCCCGCCGCCATCGTCACATAGCCCTCGTTCCGAAAATGAGTGGGCATTGGAACTCTCCCCTTCAGCACCGCCTCATAGCTTTTCTCAATTCCTTTCAGCGGGACAGTTCCATACCAACCTGATTGCGCAGGATGCAGCCCCGTCATCGTGGAATGCCGAGAAGGATTGCACACCGGCGAAGCACAGTGCGCATTAGAGAAGAAAACTCCCCGTTCCTTCAAGCGATCGAGGTGAGGCGTCTTGGCTTGGGGATGCCCCTCCAACACTCCAACCCAATCATTCAAATCATCGACCGCGATGAACAAAACATTAGGCTTCTCCGTCGCAGAAAACGCCCCCCGACAAAGGACGAGCAATACAAATAGACCCCAACTTGCGAACAATCTCTTTTTCATTCTCAGCACTCATTTCACTCCTAAACGAAAATCTTAAAAACCTCCATCAAACAATCACTCCTCTTCCTTCTTCCCCATCCTCGAAGTTAACCTCACTGACCAACAGACGAGCGCTTTCACTATCATCACTAAAATAACGAACCTCACTTCGAAGAGCAAAATGGACCGCGAGCTTAAGCTCGCCCCACTGCCCAGATAATGAACCGTTGGGGCAAGCTGAACCGTTGGGGCAAGCTCAAGCTCGCGGTCCATGAGAAAAAGCTAGGGCCTTTTGAAGTTTTTTGTCCGGATCCCGTCTTCGCGCGGTGTAGTTTAGACAAAGAATGGCAGAATCAGATCAAATCCTCCTGCAACGCTTCGCCAAAGGTGACGAAAAAGCGTTCAAGACCTTTGTCGAACGACATTTCGGGCTCGTTCTACAAGTCGCCCTGCGCCGCACCAGCCAACGCCAACTCGCAGAAGAAGCAGCCCAAAACGTCTTCTGTGCCGTTGCCAAAAAAGCCTCCTCCCTTTCAAAAAAATCAGACCTCCTCCTTCCCTGGCTCCACCGAGCCACCCTCTTCGAATCCAGCAAAATCATGCGCTCGGAACAGTCCTCCCAAAGGAGAAAACAACTCAACCATCCGGACAATATTCCTTCCACCTCCGAACAGGAAAACACCGCTTGGCTCCTCGCCCTCCCTCATCTCGACGAAGCTCTCGATCGGCTCTCTTCTTCCGATCGCAAGGTGGTTCTCCAACACTACTTCGAAGGACAATCCTTTCCGACCATTGCCAAACAAGAGGGCCGTCCCGCCGGAACGGTACAAAAACAATGCCGGCGCGCCCTCGACAAGCTCTCCCGCATTCTACGCGGACGCGGAGCGACGATCTCGGCCCTGACGCTTGCCGGCTGCCTCACCCCAAAACTCGCTCAAGCCGCCTCCACCCAACTAACCAGCACCATCGCAACCCAAGCGATGGCGGGAGCCTCTCTCCATTCCACAACTCACCTTTCCTTTTTTATACTGATGAAATCGAAATACACCCTTCCTCTCATCCTCGGCGCCGTCCTTCTCCCCCTCGCGGGACAGCAAATCACCATCGCAAAAGCAGCGCGCGAAAATCGTGACCTTAAAAACTCTCTCGTCTCCACAGCTCCCACGAAAACACCCCTCCGCTCAGTCGCGTCCAACCGAAGGTCCCATCGAATCTCCACCGGCGCCATCACTCTCGAAGCCATTCAAAGTTCTCAATTCGAGGCCAAGCGACTAGGGATGCTCAAGTATATCGAATTTGAAGAATTGATTGCCTCTCTGAGTCAGGAAGATCTCCTCCGTTTAATCCCTCAAGCTCTAGACCTCGTCAATCAAGACCATCGGAGCGATCTCGGTCAACAACTCATCAACGCCCTCGCAACTCTCGATCCCGAGGCTACCGTACATCTTGTCACTAACCACAATCCCGAAGGCCCTCTCCTAACAGGTTTCGGAGTGGAACGCGCCCTATCCCTTTGGACCGCTAAGGACCCAGAGACAGCGATTGATTGGCTGCGAGTTCAAAGTGATGCTGCCGCCAGTCTCACTTCGCACGACTCTAGACATGCCTTCCAGGAATATAGAGCGGCAGCACTCACCCCGCTCATCGAATCCCGTTCCCCTCTAGTTCGAGACCTTCTTTCCCTCGAACCCGCTCGCTCCAAATACGATATGATTGGAGAAGCGGCCAGGTTTCCGTCGCGAGCTGGCTGGCACACCGTGACCGAAGCCCCGACCGTCACAGAACAAGCCGAACGAGTCGAAGCCTTCCTTCCTTGGATCCGTGAATTCGGTAATCACAAACGATCTGGAAACGCGAATGGAAATCGCGGGGAACTTCTTGAGACCGTTTTGGCAGAATCTTCCCCTTTTTCGAACGACAGCTTGCCCGACCTCGCAGCGGAGATCCTTGCTCGTAGAAACCTAGAAGCGACCGAAAGAAACACAGTTGTCCAGTATGTTGCAAAGAGCATTCTCGATAAACATTTCAACTCTAACAGCAGCCTCTCGTGGACCGAGCATCAAGCGAAGGCTCACAATTGGGTAAACACCCACGCTCCGGAACAAAGCGAAACCCTCTTGGCTGAAGCCCAAGCGCGCACGCTGAAAGTCGAGCGTTCCCAAATCGAACGCAAACTCAAAAGAATCGAACAACAAAGCGAAGTGTCACTTGCTCGAGATTTTCTACAAATAGACTTCCAACTCTTTCCCGGTTTATTGGAACGCGCTCACCAACAGGCAGCTCGCATCTCCGATCCTGAAGAACGCTCCAAAGTCGAAGCACATCTCTCTCAATAAA
>CAZUEC010000036.1:0-11405 GCA_964618865.1 uncultured Roseibacillus sp.
AATATTATTTTCGAAGATGCGGCTATTAATGAGGCTGTGGAAGGGATTATAAACGGAATTTTCTTTAATCAAGGTCACGTTTGTTGTGCTGGTTCGCGTCTCTTCGTACAGGAATCGGTTGCCAAGCAAGTTATTCGTAAATTGCAAAAACGAATGGATACTTTAGTGGTAGGAAACCCACTCGATAAAAATACTGATATTGGAGCGATTAATTCGGGGACGCAATTGCAGCGGATCAAGGATTTGGTTAAAATCGGTCAGAAAGAAGGAGGAACACTTTGGCAGACTGAGGGTCGGTTGCCTCGGAAAGGGTTTTGGTTTAAGCCCACACTTTTTACAGAATGCGCTCAGAGTCATTGTGTTGTACAGGAAGAAATTTTTGGACCGGTCTTGACGATTCAAACTTTTCGGACTCCGAAAGAGGCGATCGAAAAGGCCAATAATACTCCTTACGGTCTTAGTGGAGGGGTGTGGTCGGATAAAGGAGCTAAGGTTTTTCAAGTGACTAGCCACCTAAAAGCGGGTGTGGTGTGGGCGAATACTTTTAATAAATTTGATCCCACTTCACCTTTTGGTGGCTACAAAGAATCTGGGATGGGCCGTGAAGGTGGAGTGCATGGTTTGGAGGCTTATTTAACTTATTGAATAGGAATTTAGTTCTGAACAAGTCGGATTACTTAAAGTCTATATCGAGTATTATGGAGATGTGGGCTTTTCATTTGTGTGTTTGAGAGTGAGCGCAAGCGGAATCCCTTGATTCCAATGACCGGTGATCGTTTTGTCATTGTTTAGCTTGCCGGAGAAAGATCCATTTACTGAGGCGACCTGAAAGGAGACTTTTTCTTTATCGAATTTCAATTCGGATAATGAGAGAGGTTGTGGATGTTGGGTGGGTGTGAAAAATAGCACTTCATGTTGTGAGGCAATAGGTTGAATCTCTAAATAAACAAAGAGACGGGCAATTGCGATCTCGCCGAACCAATAACCTTGCAATGGCTCCAAGTTGTTAGGAAATCTTTGGTGAAGAGTTTTTTTGAGTTTTTTGGGAAGGCTTTGAGTTCGGTTCATTGTGAGTTTGAGTGGTTGGCCTTGAGTCCAAGTTCCAATGAGTTGATCGTTTTGCAGGTGGGCATAGAAGCTTCCGCCAATGATGGGAAAATGCATCTCGAGCTTCTGATCTGAATAGTGGGCGGTGCCGGAGAAAATTGGGGAAGCTCCTTGATCTAAGCTGTAAAGAACTGCGCTGCCATTTGGGAGAATGTTGAGAAATAAGGGAAGCTGTGAAGGAGTGGCTAGAGTGCCTGACCAGAGCCCTTGGATTGGAGTAAAGTCTCCAGTTTGTAGGCGTTCGTTTCCGCTGGAGAAGCCGTTTTGAAGGGTTAAAAAAGCGGTTTTGTGGGTACGATTGATTTCAAGATACGAGCGAAAACCACCAGTGCCTCCGGTATGACTGAGCTTGTGTCCGTTGATATGCCAGCCAAGGCCTCTGGAAGCAAAGTGAGGTTGAGCTGCGATCGCCATTGCTTTGCGGAGTGGCTCTGGAGTGGTTGGTAGCCAGTGAGCCTTTGCAAAAAGAAGGAGGTCTTGAGCAGTGGAGACGATTGCTCCTGCGCCGGCAAGGCTCGTGAAGTGCCAACTGGAAACTGCCTTTCCTTCAGCGTGACCTTGAGCAAGTTGTCTTCGGTGGCTTTTCGGAATGCTATCAGGGGAGGTTGAGACGAAGGTATTTTCCATTTTTAGGGGACGGAAAATGAGTTTGGCTATGAGCTCGGGGTAGGAGCATTCGTTGATACGTGCGAGGAGATATCCAAGTAGACCAGCTCCGAAATTGGAGTAGGAGAATTCATTTTTCGGACCGATCTTTTTGGATGTTAGATCACGAAGTTCGTGAAGGAGTTGTTCTTCGTCGTAATGAGCGTAGGGGTTCTCTAAATTAGATCCGATGGAAAGGTTTTTTGGCAAGCGAGGAAGGCCTGAAGTGTGAGTCGCGAGTTGCTTGAGAGTGATCAAGTGTAGGGGGCTCTCTGGTGGAGCAAAGTCTTTGGGGAAAAACTTGGTAATGGGATCGTTTAGATCAGCGCGCCCTTGTAAAATGGCATCTGCAAGAGCAATGCCGGTGAACACTTTGGTAATGGAGCCAATTTCGAAGAGAGTGTTAGAGCTAATCTCAGGGCCGTTGACTTTGAGATGGCCGATGGTCTCGATGGTTTGGGTATTTTGATCGATGCTTGCGCAAATAAGGCCTTCTTGTTTTATATTCAGTGGCTTAGAGAGAGAGGAGAGGGACTCGGTGACGCGTGTTGAAATGATTTCTTCGGCTTGAATGGAAAGGAGAAGAGAGGCGAAGCAGAGACTCGCGTAAGTAACCGTTGGCATCATTCTATCTTGGAGTCAACTCATCGCATGGGGACAGCTATTTTTTGCGGAATTTGGTTTTGATAAAATGAGGATGTGGGGAGGTTATTTTCGCGTTTTAATCGTTCGCCTAACTATGTTACTGCAAAGTATCTATTGGGTGTCGAAGGGCTTTTGATTTTTCTGTTAGATTTTTTTTATGAATTTTTCACCTCGATTGGATATCGCGATTGTATGGATCGTTTTTGGATTGGTTGCGGTGGGGTCTATTTACGGAATATTAGGTAGTAAGAAAATTATTGGTACGGTTTGGCGTATTCCAATTTTGCTTTGTAGGCTTTTATTCATTGCTATCCTCTCTTTGATTTTTCTCAATCCTGTTGCTAAAGATGAGGCCAAGACTGCAAAGGCGGAGACTTTGTTATTATTAGATTCCTCAACTAGTATGAGTCTTGGTGGTTCGAATAATCGTTTTGAACAGGCTAGAAAGTGGGCGACTCCTTTGATGGAGGCGCACGAAATGGGTTTTCCTCCCCGATTGGCTTCTTTTAGTGATCAGTTTGTCCTTCACGAGGAGCTGGAATCTCTCGTTGTTTCTGGGAATGCAACCAATTTAGGCTCTGCTCTCAATGGTGCTTTGGATGCGGTTGGCCGAGAGGTGCCGGTAGTCATTGTACTTGTTAGTGATGGTCAGATGAGTGATCGCCGCGAACTTAGAGAAGCTCTCGGGCGGGCGCGAAAGATGGGAGTTAAGCTGATTACCCATACGATTGGTAGTGATAAGCCTCCTCGGAATGCGAAGATTCACTTCGTTGATGCTCCTCGTTCTGCTCATCCAGAAAGCAAAGTTCCGGTCGAAGTGGGTCTTCAATTTGAAGGATATCTTGAAGAAGAGGAACTTACCTTGACCATTACAAATGAGGCTGACCAAGTGATTGTGACTCGTAAGATTAAGGCCAGTTCTGGCGGAATGAATCTTAAGCTTTTTCTGACGACGGGTTTGCGAGGTCAAACTTATCAGGTCGAGTTGAGTGCAGATCCTGGTGAGATTAGTATTGCGGATAATACGGCGAGCTTTGCCGTTGAGGTGGAGTATCCAAAATTGAAGGTTCTCTTCTTAGAAGGTACTCATCATCGACGCCAAGTTTCTAATGAAAAAGTGGATTTCTATTGGAATGATATGGAATTTATCACTCGAGCTTTGGAAAGCACAGGTGAGATTGAGGTCGATTCTTTTACTCCTCTGAATCAGCGGGCGGATGGGCCAAATCTTTTCTACGTGCGAGATTATGTTGATGGACGTTTTCAACTTGATTCTTCGCGAGGTTATCCTGCAAGTCGCCCTGACCTTTTTGATTATGATGTTGTGATTTATAGCGATGTCCCAGTTGGAAACTTTAATAACGAGCAGATGGAAGCGGTGGTTGAGCTCGTCATTGAGCGGGGAGGAGGTTTCTGCATGATTGGTGGTTTCACTTCTTTTGATTCTGGAAATTATGACCGCACTCCTTGGGAGCGAATTACTCCGGTGGATATGGTGAATTATGGCCATGGATATACTGTTGGGGAGATTGATTTTAAGATTCCAGAATCGGTTTTGAATCATCCGATTTGGCACATTTTAGATGATCCTGTGGCCAATCAAAAATTATTAAGCCAGCATCCGTCCTTTGCGGGTTATCACGATATTGCGCGAGCGAAACCTGGGGCAACTCTTTTGGGATTGCGGGGGGATGGGGGTGGACCTTTATTAACGGTTCAAAATTATGGGCGAGGGCGTTCGATGGCTTATTTGTCGGATGTGAATGGTGGCTGGGGAGGAGAGCACATGGCGTGGGGGGCTCAAAAAACAGCTTCGTATATTGGGGCTCCTCAGGAGCTGGGCAGGGGGAATGTTCTTTTACGTCGTCTTTATCAATCTGATAGAGAAATGAACGAAGAAGAACTGGTTCATCCGAGTCCTTATTATGCTCGTTTTTGGATCAATGCTGTTCGTTGGTTAGGTGAGAAGAGTATTCGACAATTGCAGACGGATTTGCATGGGAAGGTGGAGTCGGTTGCTTTGAAACCAGGTGAGGAAGTGGAAGTTTCAGCCGAAGTTTTTGCGGCTTTGCCTCTGGAAGCTATTCCAGAGCTGGTGGTGACGGCCAGTGTTTCTACTCAAGGTGCGAAATCGGAGCGTCTGCGATGGGATCGAGAGCGGCGAGAATTTACTGGGAGGGTTCAGGTGCCAGAGAGTGTTCACGGAAAGGTGATCTCGGTTTCTTTCGAAAGTCAGCATGATGGGGAGAGGTATTTTGATGAGGTTCCGGTGAGTGTTTTGAATTTAAATCCTGAATTCGAGAATACTCTTCCAGATAGACAATTGATGAGTGATTTGGCGCAGAATTCCGGTGGACAAACGGTGAGCACTTCTCAGGAGGCGTTGACTGCATTACGGAAAATTATTTCTCAAGCGATGGAAGCAAAGACTGCTTATAGGACTCCACAGTGGGATCGTTGGTGGGTTTGGTTGATGGTATTCGCTTTGCTGGCTATGGAGTGGTACCTGAGACGAATGGCGAGTGTCGCGAAGTTGTTATAAAAATGGTGCAACTTCGTTTTTTCTTGTAGAGGTAAGGTATGAATCGCCTGATTTTGCTCCTCTTTTTTTTCCCTTTTTTGGTAAACAGCATGACTTTGATTTATCCGGATTCTCATCCTGGAGATACAGTTGAAACTCTGCATGGAGTGGAGGTCGAAGATCCATACCGTTGGCTCGAAGATTTGAATTCTGAAGAAACAGAGACTTGGGTGGGAGAGCAAAATGTTCTGACTCAAAAGTATCTTAAGGCGGTTTCGAGTGCGCCCTTGATTAAGAAGCACCTGACAAAGCTCTGGAATTATGAGCGTTACGGAGTTCCGTTTTTGGAGGGTGGTCGTTATTTCTTTTCGAAGAATGATGGTCTTCAAAATCAATCCATTCTTTATACTACGACTTCGTTGGAAAAGGAGCCCGAGGTTCTTTTAGATCCGAATCGCTTGTCTGAGGACGGAACGATTGCGTTGAATGATTATTCTGTTTCTCCAGATGGGAATTATGTCGCTTATGCCGTTTCACGGTCGGGTTCGGATTGGGTGGAGTGGAAAGTGCGTGATATCACGACAGGAAAAGATCGGTCTGATCATTTGAAATGGTCTAAATTCTCAGGAGCAGCGTGGTCAAAGGATAGTCAAGGCTTCTACTATGGTCGTTTTGCGAAGCCTTCAGAAGAGGACGAGTTTACCGCGAAGAATACTGATAAAAAAATCTACTATCACCAGCTGGGTGAGAAGCAGGAAGAAGATGTCCTTATTTATGAACGACCAGACCACCCTTTGTGGGGTCTGAATGCGAGTGTGACCGATGATGGTCGTTATCTGCTCATTTATGTTTCACAAGGGACGGATACTAAGAACGGTCTCTTTTATCGTGATTTGAATGAGCCCGAGAGTCCTATGGTAGAGCTTTTTTCTGAGTTTGATGCTTCTTACCACTTCGTTGGGAATGTGGAGGGGACTTTTTATATTCAAACTGATTTGGAGGCTCCGAAACAAAAAGTTGTGGCCGTTGATTTGAAGAAACCGGGGTCTCAAGATTGGCAAGAAGTCATATCTGAGAGTGAGGCGACTTTGCGTAGGGTGTCGCATGTTGGGGGTCTTCTGATCGCGAGTTACATGAGAGATGCGCGAAGCGAAATTTTGCGGTATTCACTAGAAGGAGAGGCTTTGGGAGAGGTGATTCTTCCTGGTTTAGGCAGTGCGGGTGGATTTTGGGGAAAAGCGGATAGTGACGAGACATTCTATGCTTTCTCTTCTTTTACGGATTCAGGAACGGTTTTTCGATATCAGGTTAAGGAGAATCAATCGTCTATTTTTCAGCAATCTCAATCTGGAATCGATGCGACGGAGTATGAAACTAAACAGGTTTTCTTCACGTCAAGAGATGGTACTCGAGTGCCGATGTTTATAGTGCATAAGAAGGGGATTGAACTCAATGGCCAGAATCCAACTTATCTTTATGCTTACGGTGGGTTTAATATTTCCTTGACGCCAAGCTATTCACCAGCGGTGACGACTTGGTTAGATATGGGTGGGGTTTATGCATTGCCGAATTTGCGAGGAGGAGGCGAGTATGGAGAGGCTTGGCATCAGGCTGGGATGAAATTGAAAAAGCAAAATGTCTTCGATGATTTTATCGCGGCAGCAGAATATCTCATTGAGAAAAAATACACTTCGTCGTCTAGCTTAGCGATTGCGGGAGGCTCGAATGGGGGTTTGTTGGTGGGAGCTTGTATGGTGCAGCGGCCTGATTTGTATGGGGCTTGTCTTCCTGCGGTGGGAGTGATGGATATGCTGCGTTTTCACAAGTTTACGATTGGGTGGGCATGGCAATCGGAATACGGATCTCCGGAGGAGGCAGGAGAATTCGCGGCTTTGAAGGCATACTCTCCGTATCATAATTTAATAAAAGGAACGGCTTATCCTGCGACGATGGTGACGACTTCGGATCACGACGATCGAGTTGTGCCGTCTCATTCCTTTAAGTTTGCAGCTGCTCTTCAAGCTGCGAATCAGAGTGAGAATCCGATGTTGATTCGGATTGAGACGAAGTCTGGCCATGGGGCGGGGACTCCGACTTCAAAACGGATTCAGCAGGCAACGGATAAGTTTGCTTTTTTAACTCAGGAACTCGATTTTGAGTTTGAATTCTAGAGAGCGAGGCAACGGCGAAATTTTCTAGGTGTGTTGTTCGGATTTTTTTTGTTAGCTCGGCAGATTTCTTGGTATCAAGACATACTGGTAGCGTAAAGTCTACTCCTACAAGGAGATAGGATGATTTGAATAGAAAAATTCAGTTCGCAGTGCAGACTTTAAGAATGGATTTTCTTGAGTTGCCTTGATGGTAAGCAGTCTAAATCAAATGATAATTGAGCAGGAAGGGGCTAGAATTGTTTAGACCTTCAATTTTTCTTTATATCAAGATATTTATTGATGAGACGAGTGCGTTTACTTTTGAGAAGGGGGACACCAGCAAAAGCGGTTCCATCATCGTTTGTCAAAAAGGGGTGAGGCTAAGCCTGTGAAGGGGGTGAATTGGTGGTTTTGCTTTTGGAGGGAAGCTTAGCTGAGCTTTCCTTTGACTTGGCGACATCCTTCATAAAGGACAATTCCAATACTTGTGGCTAGATTGAGGGAACGAATAGGACCGTCGGCCATGGGAATGCGGATGCGTTGATTGGGCGAAAGGGTTGAGTGTATTTGCTCTGAAAGCCCACGTGTTTCGGCTCCGAAGATGAGGTGATCACCTTTTTGAAAATTGGCGTTCCATAAAGATTCGCTGCCTTTGGTGGTTAAGAACCACTGTCGAGCTTTGGGATGGGCGGTTTGAAAGGTTGGCCAGTCTTTCCAGACCACGAGGTCAACGGATTTCCAGTAATCTAGGCCAGCTCTTCGAACGGCCTTTTGATCGAGCGAGAAACCGAGAGGTTCAATTAAGTGAAGGCGAGAGCCGGTTGCGATTGCGAGTCGCCCCGCAGCACCTGTGTTGTGAGGAATTTCGGGTTCGACGAGGACGATTTCAAACATGGTTTAGGTTGAGATGAGAGGGTTTTGGTTGTCTCTTAAAAATGAGGATAGAAAGCGACTCGTCTTGTGATTCCGTTGGGATAAAAAAACGGCGTGCCCAAGAAGGGAACGCCGCAGGGTAAAATTTTGAGAGTAGTTTGAAAATTTAGCTGGCAACAGCAGCTTCGCTATCGGCAGCAACATTGACGCGGCGGCCGTTACGGTCGAAGTAGACGTTCCCATCTACGAGTGCAAAGAGGGTGTGATCTTTACCCATTCCAATGTTTTTACCTGGATGCCATTTAGTGCCTCGTTGACGGATGATGATGTTACCCGCGATAACGGATTCACCACCAAATTTTTTAACGCCGAGGCGATTGCTGCGTGAGTCACGTCCATTTTTGACGGAACCTTGTCCTTTTTTATGTGCCATGTGGTGAGAGGGGTAGAATTGAGAGTTTTTAAGGAGTGCAGAGCTTATCCGTTGATTCCGGTAATCTCCAATTTCGTGAGGTGACGGCGAAATCCTTTGGTTTTGTGATAGCCTTTGCGTCTTTTGAATTTGAAGGCGACACCTTTAGGGCCTCGAAATTGGTCAACAACCTTGGCGGAGACTGTGGCTCCATCGACGATTGGGCTGCCAATGCGAATTGAGCTGCCATCGTTGACCATGAGCACCTCGTCGAAGGTGGTTTCTGTATCTACTGCGAGATCTAGTTTTTCAACGTCGATTTTATCTCCCGCCGTTACACGATATTGTTTACCACCGGTTTTGATCACTGCGTATGCCATAGTGTTCTTTCTGAAAAAAGTTGATTTCCCCGGAGCAAGGTTCGACACAGGGTTCGAATCGTCTAGGCTCGCGACGGGCGGAGAATTCACCACACCCAACCACTTGCAGCAAGGTTTTTTTGACAGAAACGATGATGGATTTTCCGATTATTTGCCCTAGCCCCGAAAGCTTGCTCGATTCTGGGGCTCAGTTTGCGCAAAACTTGCCTGCTGGAACAGTGATCGCGCTGGTGGGTGGGCTTGGAATGGGGAAGACCCATTTTACAAAAGGTTTGTTGAAGGGGTTGAACAGTGAGGAGGTGGTTACGAGTCCGACTTTTCCTGTATTGCGTGAATACTTAAATGGTCGATTGCCGGTATTTCACTTTGATCTTTACCGGCTTGAGAAGGAAACGGAGGTGCTTCGACTGGGGTGGGACGATTATCTAGAAGAGGGTGGAATCGTGGTGGTGGAATGGGCGGATCTCTTTCCTCAGTTATTTCCTAAAGGGACGATCTGGTTGGAAATTGTTGAAAAAGAAGGGGGACGAGAGATTTCTTTGATGGATGAGGAAGCTATCGATTGAAGCTGTTATGTTTGCGACTTGGTAGGCCTTGGATGTTATTGCGGGGTTCGTCCAATTGGTCTTTTTCTGAGTAGAAGGTGCTTCCGCTCACAAATTCTTTGGGGAGCCAAGATCCAAGGGGAACTTCGACAATTTCGGCACTATCGAATGCCCCAGTAATGCGATCGATTCCAGTGCCAACATGTTTGAGGCGTACTTGCGCCATGACCCAATTTGTCTCTTCACGTTCTACGGGGTGTTCGACAAGAGCTGACTTGAGGCGTCGATCTTCAGGTGAGGCGATTTTGCTGTAGACACGTGCGGAATAGGAGCCGTTCCAGTTCTCGGCTAGCCAACTGGACCACTCCGTCCGGTTATGAGCTGCATCGTAGGATAAGTCGGGTTTGAGAAAGGCCCGCATTAAAACTGGAGTAGAGGGTTCTTCGTTAACGAAGGCGTCCCAAGAGATGTCGCCTATGCAGGCTCCAAATTCCCAGAAGACTTTAAAAATCGAGTTTTCTTGTAAAACAGCAAGGGGCTGAGTTTCATCGCCGCAGGTGACTTGATAGTAATAGACGGCTTTGTTGTTATTTTTCTGTCGACCAGTGAGTTCGATGGAGTAATTGCCAGGATCTGACAGGGGTTGGAAGAATTTGTCTAATTTAGGGCCTATGGCCGCTTCGCGAAAAATGTAGGGTCTAGCTGGTTTAAGCGAAATGGCATTGAGAAAACCTCTTGCTTCTCGTTCAGCATGGTTAAAGTCGGGGTCTTCAAGGAGATCTTCACCGGTGATGGCGGCGTTAAAGATTTCGGGTTCATTGGTTTCTCCCAAAGAGTCGTTCATGAGGATTGTGGTCATCACAACTAAGGCAACTAGCAAAGCGAGTCCCGTGAGCATCATGATGAAAGGATGGGCTTCGATCCACTTTGCGAAGGATGTCTTCTGAGGGCCTTTGATGTCGGTATCCGATTGGGATTTTCGTTGAAAGCGATGAGCTTCGACGGCGGCTTCGCGACGGACAAGAACACGGGAGCCAACTGGTAGGGCTGGTTCGTATGCGTTCTCTGGCTTTGTTTCAATTCCGTTGAGAATCGGAATTGTTTCCTGTTCTGTGGGGTAGTTCTCGTTGCTGGTCTCGTTGGGGTAATGTTCGGGTTGAACCGTTTCTTGTTCGATGGTTCCATGTCCGCGATTACCAATCGCTTGGGCGAGTTGTTCGATGGCTTGAGCGAGGATGAGATTGCTGTCGCTCAGGGGGTCCGCGCTTTTTTTGATAATGCGGCTTGGGGAGGTCTTTTGGTAGCGATGAACGAGTTCTTGGGAGAGTTTGGCGACACCGTCGAGATTTGCAGGGCCGAATTTTTCGGGCAGGGCCATGCTGACTGGAATAGCCATGTTGTCCTCCAGTGATTGCCGTCGCAGGAGAACTTCGCAGCCTGGGCAGATTGTTTCAGTGCTTAAATCCCCATCTTCGAAGGGAACCTCGTGGCCGCAGGCGGCACATTTGAGCTGAATGGACATGAAGAGAGTGCCCACATTTGTGGGTGGGATAGTTTCAAGCGAATCGAAACCAAAAAGGCAAGGTAAACTCTGCGAAAAGCGGAGATTTATCCCGCTAGATCTTTGTGTGAACCATCACAAAGAGGGGGGTTTTTGGAATGTTTACAAAGACACCAGGCGACGGTCTGTTCTTCTTCCAAAACCATTTTGAGGGGGGAATATTTAGTTCCCTGATGGCTCCCATCACAGAAAGGTTGATGAGAGGACTTTCCACAAGAACACCACCAGTAGGTGCCTGCTTCCATTTTCTTCACCCAAGGTTTCGTGTCGCAAATTTTTGGAGGATCCATCCTAGGATGCTACCAATTGGACCGCTTTTTTCAAGAGCTGAAGGCGCTCTAATTATTCCGCCGTGATGAGGTTTTGGCTAGAAGCGGCGCTGGCCAGAACGACTTCTGAATGAGCAGGTTGAGTCTGTTTTTCAGAGAGGTATCCCTCAATGGGGACTGCCGTGAAGTAGCTGGCAGTTAACCATCCGAGGAGGACGAGTGAGGAGGAAGTGAGAAAAATACGAAGATTCATCAGTGTGCTATTTTTTCAACCACGTGGGCTGGGGTAAGTAAAGT
>CAZUEC010000037.1:0-11385 GCA_964618865.1 uncultured Roseibacillus sp.
TCAAGAAATTCTCTCTCGGCGATAAACGAACGAACTTTTGGAAAACGGTCTAGGCACAAAGTGACTTGTCTGATTGGACTTGAGAGTTGGTAAGTTCGTGCTTTGAGTTTACTCTTGTGAAAGTGAAGAACGGAGTTGCAGGAAGTTTTTACCTCATTGGGATTGGAATGCTACTCGTGCTATCAGGAGGAGTTTTTACTTGGTTGTTAGGGAAAAGTTTCGGTCGTGCTCGTGAGATGGATCAATGGCAAAAGGTTGATTGTCTTATTCTTGAGTCTCAAATTAGGGAGCGTAAAATTGGGCCTGCAGTTCCTTCAGATTATCGCTTTGGTCTTCTCTTTGGCTATGAGTTTGAGGGAGAGCCTTATAGTTCTGAGAATTTTGATTTGCGAGGCAATGCTTGGGTCAAAGAACGAGCTCGAATTCAAGTGTTAGCGGCAAATTTTCCAGCAGGAAGTCCGCAGTCTTGTTGGGTGAATCCTAAGAATCCGAAGCAAGCGGTTCTGAAAAAAGAAACAAAAGCGCCCGGGTACTCGATTTGGTTTCCGATCTTATTTGTGGTGGGAGGTCTAGGCGTGATCGTGAAGGCTATGCTTTCAATTTTTGGTTTGAGAAAGTGATCGAGGTTGTGAAGTTTCCTTCAGTTCTGTTCCTTCATTTTTATTCATCGAGTCAAAGGAGTGATTTGCGTTAGAGAGTGATTTCCACGGTAGAGTAGTTTGCGGGGACCGCAATGATTTCTGAAGGGGGAACGTCTTTGCCATCGACCATCACTTTTTGGGGAGGTTCTGTGAGTCCATGTAGGTGAAGGCGGGTAGGAGGGAAGGGGCGGTTACCGATGCGATTGACAGTGAGGAGAATTGTTGTGGAGTCCTGTTTTAGGGCTTCAAAGGTCGCTAATCCGAAGTCGCCATCTTGGTAATGATAATGATCTCCAGAATCACAGTAGAGTTGAGAGCTGACGGAATTCCCTTCGGTGCTCGGAAGGTAAAAGTGGTGTTCTTGAGGTTCATCAACTTCTTGCCAAGAGTATTGTCGGATGGGATCAAGGGGGATCACGGCGCCAGCTCGAATGAAGAAGGGGATTTGCTCAAGGGGTGCTTCGCAGAAAATTTCTTCGCCTCCGTATGCTAATTCGTCATTCCAATAATTGTAATATTGACCGGCGGTGAGATACATCCAGCGCCCTTCGCTTTCTTTTTCGGTAATGGGACAGATGAAGAGGTGGTCACCTACCGAGAATTCTTCCGCTCGGTGAATGGTTTCTAGGTCGGTGTGATCATGATAGATGAGAGGGCGCAAAACTGGGTCTCCATGCTCAATGTGTTGGTGAAAGACGGTGTAGAAATAGGGTAAAAGGCGATAGCGGAGTTCGATGAATTTCCTGACAATGGAGGTGTAAGGTTCGCCAAAGGACCAGGGTTCCTGATGACCATGTTCGCCGGAGGAGTGAACCCGACAAAAGGGGTGGAAGACTCCGAGTTGAATCCATCGGGTGAAAAGCTCGCCGTTTGTTTTTTCGAGAAAACCGCCAATATCTGAGCCTACGAAACTATAGCCTGAAAGGCTGAGACGTTGGCATTGTGTGTTGGCGATGCGGAGGTGTTCCCAGGTAGAAATGTTGTCCCCTGTCCATGCCGAGGCATAGCGCCAAGCTCCGGCATATGCAGAGCGAGTAATGGCGAAGGGGCGTTTCCCTTCATTAAAACGCATTAATCCGTCACGGGTTGCTCGAATCATCTGCGTGCCATAGACGTTGTGGGCTTTGTTGTGAGAGCAGGGATGACCATCGAAATCATGACGAATATGAGAGGGGAAGGTTTTGTCGTCATTAAAATCTGCAGGTTCGTTCATATCATTCCAGATACCTGCAATGCCATCTTTGGCGATGAGGCCTTCGAACAAGCCGGCCCACCAATCACGGACGGTGGGTTTGGTGAAATCTGGGAAGTGGCAATCACCTGGCCATACTTTGCCAGTATAAATATCACCATCCATTTGACGACAGAAGTGGTCACCTTCGATTCCTTCATCGTAGACGGAGTAGCCTGGGTCGACTTTGATTCCGGGATCGATGATGGCGACAGTTTTGAAGCCTTGTTGCTCTAGGTCACGAATCATTTCTCCGGGTTGAGGAAAGGATTCAAAGTTCCAGGTAAAGCACCGGAAGCCGTCCATGTAATCGATGTCGACATAGAGTGCGTCGCAGGGGATTTCATGTTTAAGGAAACCTTTTGCGAGAGCAGTCACTTCTTTTTCGGTTTTGTAAGACCATTTGCATTGATGAAAACCGAGAGACCACAATGGTGGGAGCTCGGGAACACCGGTTAATTGAGCGAATCGTCGGACGACATCCGAAACTTTTGGACCATGGATATAATAGTAATTCATCATGCCTCCTTGCGCCCAAAAGGAAGAGATGTTCTTACGTTCTTTGCCAAAGTCGAAAAAAGAACGGTGAGTATTGTCGAAGAAAATGCCGTAAGCTTTTTCGTCATGGATGCCGATGAAGAAGGGGATGTTCTTGTAAAGAGGGTCTGTTTCGTAGCCGTAAGCATAGGTATCTGAACCCCATAGTTCGAACCTTCGGTCGCGTAGTTCGGAGTGGCACGACTTGTCACCGAGTCCATAAAAAATCTCTCCTGATTGGATTCTTCGTGAATTTTGAACAATATTGCCGCCGTATCGTTCATTGGGTTCCCAGTGAAATCCTTTTTCATCCTGGCTCATGAGGTTTCCTTCGGAATCTAGAATTGTTAGAAGGAGACCTTTGGCTGAAATTTTTCCACGCAAAGATGCGGTGTTAAAAAGATAATCTTCTCCTTCGCGAATGAGTTCAGGACCGGTGCGGTTAGGGAAATTTTGAGGGAGGGTGGCATAGGAAAAGTCATCTCCTAGATAACTGTCTGGAGCGAATTTGAAGTGCAGAATTTCATCACTGAAAGCGCTGATAGAAAGGCGAACCTTATTATCACATTGAAGGAAGCTAGCGTGTTCCGATCTTTCGGTATGAATGACCTGTTTGGGAGAGAGGTCGTGGACCTTTTCCTTTTTCCCGGAGTCCATGTAGTTCTCCTTTTCGAAAGTCGCGGTTTCCAAAGTTTCTTCTTCGTGATGACTGCTCATTGAGATATTGATAAAGCATCTATTAGGCGTGGGGCCGTGTCGAGATTTGTAAGAAAACAGTCGTTTTTTGAAAAAAGTTCGAATTTTTTTGATTCTTATCTTATTTGGCGCGTGTTGTGCGTTAGTTAGTTGCAGTAGATTTTTGGGAAAGAATAATGAAGGTATTGATGTTGGGCTGGGAGTTTCCGCCACTAATTAATGGTGGTCTTGGCATTGCTTGTCTTGGTCTTGGCCGAGCATTGGCAAAAAGGGTTGAATTGACGTTCATCTTACCAAAGGTGGATCCTTCTTTTGTGGTCAATCAACTTGAGTTGATAGGGCTGAATCATCTCGATGATCGTTCCATTGAGAGGGACCGAGTGGAAAGAAGTTTAGTAGAGGTTGCTGAAGTGAAGTGGATCGAGGGCGAGGAGGCAGCTTGTCTCTTGCCCTATCAGAGGGAAGAAATCGAACGAGCGACAGGACATGGGGAAATTTCTCGGACTACTTTTGGGAAGGTTCGGAAGAGCCAGGCTGGAGAAAAAGTGGTCGATCGTCTGAAGGCGGTGGGGCTTGATGAGCGTTTGTCGCTTTTTCGGGACGATACTCTCTATGGGGAAGATGTCGGCGAGCGCGTATGGAATTATGCTCTGATTGCGGCGTCGCTAGCCGAGGATATGGATTTTGATGTCGTTCATGCTCACGATTGGATGACTTTTGTGGCAGGGATGGAGATTAAGAGACGGACAGGGAAGCCTTTGGTGCTTCATGTTCATTCTCTCAATTATGATCGAGGGGGACCGGATGCGAGGGGATGGATTTATGATATTGAGAAGAGCGCGATGGAGGCGGCAGATTTGGTCATTCCGGTGAGTCGATATACCGGTTCGATTTGTACTGGGCACTATGGGATTGATGCTCACAAAGTTCATTTCGTTCACAATGGGGCTGATCCGGTGGAGACCTTTCGTACTAAGAGTGTTTTTAAGGGTGGGCTGGTTCTTTTTCTCGGACGATTAACGGGGCAGAAGGGTCCACGTTTCTTTCTTGAGATTGCGGCTAAGGTTTTGGAGAAAAACCCTCATGTTACTTTTGTGATGGCCGGAACTGGGGAGAAGATGCGGGAATTGATCGAATACGGTGCTTTTAAGGAAGTAGGGGACCGTCTTCACTTCACGGGGTTTTTAGATAAAGAAAAGGTCAATCGTCTGCTCTCTATGACTGATGTCTATTGCATGCCTTCGGTGAGTGAGCCTTTTGGTCTTTCCGCCATTGAGGCGGCTCAATATGGGATTCCGGCAGTGATATCCAAACAATCGGGAGTAGCTGAAGTGATGGTGCATGCTCGCCGAGCGGATTACTGGGATGTTCATTTAATGGCGGAGCATATCAATGATCTTTTGACGAATCCTGCGGCGCGGGAAAAAGCGGTGAAAAATTCATTAGCAGATCAGAAAAATTGCACTTGGGAGGCGGCTAGTGAGCGTGTCGCGGAGCTTTATCAAGAGAAGCTTGGGATTAAAAACTAGATATGATGAAGGATCTTTTTCGTAAATTAGCCAAAACGATTTCCCAAAAAACTCAGACCGTCATGGCTGGAGAAGAGGTTCCAAGTCATCAGGGCGTTGCTAGTTCGTCTCCGTCTGGGCAATCAAAAGAGAGGATGGAGGTTGAGCAACAGAGTGGTTTGCAACCAATCTGTTTTTTCTTTGCGGCGCATCAACCTAATTGGCTAAAACCTTACGATTTTTTTGATATTGGAAATGATCCTTTTTACGAGGATGACGAGGCTAACAAACGTCAATTAGATGAGGTTTGTGAAAAATGTTATCTTCCCGCTAACAAGTTGTTGACCCAACTTATCGAAGAAGGAAGAGGACAGTTTCGCATCTCTTTATCTATTAGTGGGGTATTGATCGAAAAGCTTGAGATTTTACGGCCAGATGTTTTAGAGAGTTTTCAGAAGCTACACGCTACTGGGGGGGTGGAAATCTTGGCAGAAACCTACTATTGTGCGATGCCTTTTCATCGTAGTCGGGAAGAATTTGCGGAACAAGTGGCTCTACATACGGATAAAGTTGCGCAGGTTTTTGGAGTTGTTCCTAAAGCGTTTTGTCACACGGCGTGTGTTTATTATAACGAGTTGGCAGGTTATGTAGAGAGTCTGGGGTTCGAGTCGATGTTAGCGGAGGCTGTGAGTCAAGTTCTTGGAGGGCGAGAGGCAAATCATCTGTATCGTTCTCCCAATTGTAAGACGATGAAGACTCATCTTCGAAATGGGATTCTTTCGGATGATCTTGCGCTTCGCTTTGGGAGTCAGAGTTGGGAGGAGCACCCTCTGACGGCCGAAAAATTTGCAGCTTGGTGTCAATGCAATGGTGGCGAGGTGGTGAATCTCTTTATGGATTACGAGTGTCTTGGTTTTCATCAGGAGGCTGGTACTGGGATTTTTGATTTCTTTCGTGCCTTTCCACGAGCATGGGAGGATTTAGGAGGACGGTTTGTGACGATCTCTGATTCGGCTCATGAGTTGGGTGTGAGGGGAGAGTATGATTGCCATGAGGCGACTTCTTGGGCGGATGTTGAGAAAGATCTTTCTGCGTGGAAGGGGAATGTGATGCAACAGGAAGCGAGTCGGAAAATTCTTATTATGGAGGAAAAAGTGAAGGCTCAGCGTGATCCCGAGCTGCTGCATCAGTGGCGGAAGATGCAAACGGCGGAGCATTTTTATTACATGAGCACGAAGGGGGGAGATTCGGGGGAGATTCATGATCAGAGGCGACCCTATTCCAGTGCGTATGAAGCTTATCTCTATTTCATGAACGCTCTTTCGGATCTGCAAATTCGTTTGAAGGATTAGAAGAGGCATTTGTGTGATGAGTTTGAAATTCTTCGAGTCTTGCGGATTTGAGTCTTTTCAAGAGCAGCGGGAAAGTTCAGTTTTCCCGCCCCATGGAAAGAACGATTTGGTTGGACGGAGAGCTGCTTCCTGAGTCAGAAGCAAAAATTTCGGTTTTTGATCATGGGGTGCTCTACGGCGATGGTATTTTTGAGGGGATTCGTTTTTACAATGGGCGCGTTTTTCGTCTCGAAGAACATACGAAAAGGCTTTTTCTTTCGGCTAAGGCGATTTTGCTCAAGCTTCCGTGGACTGAGGAGCAAGTCAATGAGGCGGTTTGTGAGACTGTGCGAGCGAATGGTCTACAAGACGGATACATTCGTTTGGTGGTGACTCGGGGAGTCGGAGGTTTGGGATTGAACCCTTATCTTTGTGAGACTCCTTCGATGTTCATTATTGCCTCTACAATCACTCTTTATCCAGAGGAGCACTATCAAAATGGATTGGAGCTGATTACGTGTGCTACTCGTCGTCCTGCTCCGGGGGCTTTGAGCCCTCAGGTGAAGTCGCTCAATTATCTCAATAACGTTTTGGCTAAAGCGGAGGCGATTAAGGCTGGTTGTGTGGAGGGGCTGATGCTCAACGAGCAGGGCTATGTTGCGGAATGTACTGGAGATAATATTTTCATCGTGAAGAACGGCCAAATTTTCACCCCTCCGATTAGTGATGGTTCTCTGGATGGGATTACGAGGCAGGTGATTTTTGATTGTTGTCAAAAGCTTCAGTTTTCTTTGCAGGAGAAAACGCTCACTCGGTATGATATTTTTACTGCTGATGAATGCTTTTTGACGGGAACTGCGGCAGAAGTCATTCCTGCGACTCGATTGGATGAGCGAGAAATTGGAAACGGGAAGCCAGGTCCGATGACTAAGCAGCTTCTCTCGGCCTTCACTGAGTTGACTCGCTCCACGGGGACTCCGATTGCGAAAGAAATGCCGGAAGAATCGTGATTTGGCCTCGTTTTTGAGGTCTATGGTGACACTGGAGCCAACTAGTTCCACAGATGGCAGAATTTTTCTTTTAGAAATATGCTCAGGCAACGCTAACCTACTTGCAGATGAAGTGTCAAAAGTGCGATGAGAAAGCGACCGTTCATTTCACCCAGCTTGAGAAGGGGGAGATGAAAAAGATGTCGCTTTGTGAGAGTTGCGCCGCTCAAGAGGGGATTTTGGATATTTCCGGCTTTGGGCTAGCGGATTCTATTTTACCAAGCGCTGCTTCTGTTTCTTCAATCGTGGAAGGGCCTGATACGTGTTCTCGCTGTGGATTTACTCGGGGTAAATTTCAGCAAACAGGGCGTTTGGGCTGCAGTCAGTGTTATCTCACGTTTTCCGATGATATTCTAAACAAGTTGGGGCCGATGCATCGAGGATTACGCCATCTTGGGAAGTATCCGGCTGGTTTTGAAGGAGATGATTTTTCGGAGCGTCTTTTGAGTGAATGTCAAGAGCGTCTCGAGGAGGCCATTCAAGAAGAAAATTATGAGGAAGCGGCTCGTATTCGAGATGAGATTCGGCAATTGAGCGCACGAGTTCATAATGATCAAGTGGAAGAATTTTCGGACGAGTTAGAAGGAGGAAAGGTGCCATGATGCGGTTCTCTACTTTACTCAAAAATCCAGCAGAATGGATGGCTAGCGATAATGAAGAGCATTCGGTTGTTCTCACCAGTCGTATTCGATTGGCTAGGAATATAGCGGAGGAACCTTTTCCTGGTTGGGCTAAGAAGGAAGAGCGGATATCGGTGCTTTCTCGCATGCGTGGGGAAGTCGAGGAATTGCCGTCAATGAAAGACGCATTTTCTCACGGTTTGGAAGAGCTGACTTCTGTTCAAAAGCAGGTATTAGTGGAACGTCATTTGATTAGCCGCGAGCAAGCGGCTCGTGGGGAAGGAAGTGCTGCGATCGTCAATCGGAAGCAGACTTTCAGCCTGATGCTCAATGAGGAAGATCATTTGCGAATGCAGTCTATTCAAGCGGGATTGAGCTTAGTTAAGGCCTTCGATGGGCTATCTGCTCTTGAGTCGGATTTGTCTAAACGTTTGCCCTTCGCTTTTGATCGACAGCTTGGTTATCTGACTGCTTGCCCGACAAATGTTGGCACTGGGATGCGAGCGTCCGCGATGCTTCATCTTCCTGGTCTAGTTCTCGCTGATGAGATCGGACCTGTTTTACAGGGAGTGGCTCGTCTCCGGTTAGCTGTTCGTGGCTTTTATGGTGAGGGAACGGAGTCTTTGGGAAATCTCTTCCAGGTGTCTAATCAATCCACTCTTGGGGAGTCGGAGAACGAGATTGTGTCCCGTCTTGAACGTGTCATTCGTGATGTTGAGATTCATGAGTTGAATGCCCGCCAGCGACTCATGGAATACGATTCGGAGATGATTTTGGACCGGATTGGCCGCGCATACGGAATTCTCAAGTTTTCCTACACAATTCCGTCTAAAGAGGCTTTAAATCTCTTGTCTTTGCTTCGTTTAGGCTCGGAATTAGGCTTTTTCGAGAAAGGATTGCGAAAGGTATGTGATTTGCTCCTGATGGACATTCAACCAGCCCATTTGCAGCTTCAAACTGGGAAAAAACTGAATCCTGACCTCCGAGATTCTCTCCGCGCAGAAATCATCCGTGGTCGGTTGCAAAGCCTTCCTTCACCTGCTATAAATACTGAAATTAAAACGGACGAAAGTTTTCCCTCAGAAAGTTAAAAATGAATAATTTCACACCGAGAGCTCAACAAGTGCTCGCTTTGGCTCGCAAAGAAGCAGACCGATTTAATCACAACTATGTTGGAACTGAGCATCTTTTGCTTGGGCTCATCAAGTTGGGGCAAGGAGTGGCCGTGAGCGTTCTAGAACGCTTAGGTCTTGATCTCGAGACTGTGCGGATGGAAGTAGAAAAAGAAGTTGGAACCGGTCCCGACACTAAGATTAGTGGGAGTGTGGCCTACACCCCTCGGGTGAAAAAGGTGCTCGCGCTGGCCAATAAAGAAGCCAAATCTCTGAATCACTCTTATGTTGGTACTGAGCATTTGCTGCTTGGATTGTTGCGTGAAGGAGAGGGGATTGCAGCTCGGGTGCTGCAACGTCTTGAAATCGATATTCAAAGCACTCGGAATGAAATTTTAGCCGAGATCGATCCCAACTTTGCTCCTGATGATGACGATCTCTTTGAGGAGTTTGAGTCCGAGGACGAGATGGATGAAGACGATGAATCCGAGAATGAAGGAAAGAGTAAGACTCCGGCGTTGAAGGCTTTTGGACGTGATTTGACGAAGCTTGCCCGGGAAAGCAAACTTGATCCTGTTATTGGCAGGGCTTCCGAAATCGAACGGGTGATTCAGATTTTATGCCGACGCACTAAAAATAATCCTGTCCTCGTTGGTGAAGCAGGAGTCGGAAAGACTGCAATCATGGAAGGTTTAGCGCAGGAAATTTCTTTTGGAAATGTGCCGGAAATTCTTCGTGATAAAAAAGTGATTACTCTCGATCTCGCACTCATGGTGGCAGGGACGAAGTATCGCGGTCAGTTCGAGGAACGAATCAAGGCGGTAATGGATGAGATTCGTAAGGTAGGAAATGTGATTCTCTTTATTGATGAGCTGCACACGATTGTGGGGGCTGGTTCTGCGGAAGGGGCGATGGATGCTTCTAACATTATCAAGCCTGCTTTAAGTCGTGGGGAGTTGCAATGTGTGGGGGCGACGACTTTGAATGAGTTTCGAAAGTTTATCGAGAAAGACGCGGCGCTTGAGCGACGCTTTCAGAAGGTTAAGGTCGATGAGCCTTCTCCAGAAGATGCCGTTGCGATTCTCAAGGGATTGCAGGATAAGTATGAGTCTCATCACAAGGTTAATTACACCGATGAAGCCATTGATGGAGCGGTGAAGTTGAGTGCTCGTTATTTGACGGATCGTTTTCTTCCCGACAAGGCAATCGATATTATTGATGAGGCTGGTGCGAAGGCTCGTATCAGTACCATGACTCGTCCTCCTTCGATCAAGGATTTAGAGAAAAATATCGACGTTATTCTTAAGGGGAAAGTTGAGGCCATTGCAGAACAAGATTTTGAAAAAGCAGCGGCTCTGCGTGATGAAGAGAAGGCCGCAAAGAAGGAACTCGATGATACGATCGAGAACTGGAAAGCAGATTCAGAAGAAAAGATTGTCACTGTCGATGATGAGGATGTGATGTCGGTTGTCTCCAAGTGGACTGGGGTTCCACTTCAGCGCATGGAGAAAAAGGAAGCTGGGAAACTCCTCAAAATGGAGGAGGAGCTGAAAGAGCATGTCATTGGACAAGATCCCGCAGTGGAGGCTATTTCCAAAGCTCTTCGTCGTTCTCGGGCTGATCTCAAAGATCCCAAACGCCCAATTGGCTCCTTCCTCTTCCTTGGACCGACTGGGGTTGGGAAGACTTATCTCGCTCGCAATTTGGCAGAGTTTATGTTCGGAGATGGCGATGCTTTGATTCAGCTCGATATGTCCGAGTATATGGAGAAATTCACTTCCAGTCGTCTCGTTGGCTCTCCTCCAGGATACGTCGGTCACGAAGAGGGAGGACAACTCTCCGAAGCTGTGCGTCGCAAGCCGTATTCGGTGGTGCTCTTTGATGAAGTGGAGAAGGCTCATCCCGATGTGATGAACTTGCTGTTGCAAATTCTTGAAGAAGGAACTTTAACGGATAGCCAAGGTCGTAAAATTGATTTTCGAAACACCATCATCATTCTGACCTCAAACGTTGGGGCGAGTACGATTAAGAAGCAAACTTCGCTTGGCTTTAATGCCATGACTGCTGAAGACGGAGGCTTTGACGAAATGAAAGCCAAGATTTTGGAAGAGTCGAAAAAGCACTTTCGCCCTGAATTCTTAAATCGTCTTGATGAGCAGGTCGTTTTTCACACTCTCGAAAAACCAGCGCTCAGTCAAATTATCGACCTCGAAGTATCGAAACTCGAAGCTCGTTTGGCCGAACGCGAAATGGAGCTTGAGATTGCGAGTAATGCTCGCGATTTCCTCATCGAGAAAGGTTACGATTCTGAGTACGGAGCTCGCCCTATGAGACGTGCGGTGGAGCGTTTCCTCGAGGATCCTCTTGCGGAGGCTCTCTTGCGTGGAGATGTCAAAGAGGGAGATGTGATCGAGGTTTCCTTTACCGATGAAGATAAGGAGCTGACCTTTAAGCCTAAAAAACAAAAGAAAGAACCTGAACCTGCAGTTTAGATTCGCTTTGTTTTTGAGGGGGGAGTCCGAATCGCAGAGTCTCTGGCTCAGAGTCTCTGGCTTAGGGATGAATCTCCCTTGACGATGCTTGGCGTGGACGTGCTTGTTTTGGATCCTAGACCATTTTTCAAAAGTCTATTCGTCTATCGAGTTTTTTTAAGGTTTGAA
>CAZUEC010000038.1:0-10971 GCA_964618865.1 uncultured Roseibacillus sp.
TTCCCTCCCTTACTTTCCATTCGCCGCTTTGTCCTTCGCAAAGGCCAATGGCAAAGCGTTCATGGACACTTTGTCGTCTTAACCGCCATGCCCGACAAATTAACCCGTGGAACACGAACCTTTCCCATCGAATTCGTTGATCCAATAGGAGCCAAAACCTATCGTGCCGAAATCACCGCTTCCGACCGGAATAACACCCTTCCATCTCTCATCCTCTCCTGCCCCTCCAACGCCATTGGTAAATCTCAAGTAAAATCAGGAGAACAACATGCTCTTGGCCTCACCGGCGCAATCGGATCTTGGTAGCCCTCCTCAACTCTCACCTTTCCATGCGCACCATCATTCAAAGAGTCAGTCAAGCTCAGGTAGAAATCGGAAACAAAATCGTCGCAAGTCAAAATTCTGGATTCCTAATACTGTTAGGAATCACCCACTCAGATGAAACAAAAGACATCATCTGGCTCACTCGAAAAATTACCGGAATGCGAGTCTTTGAAGACGAAGCCGGAAAAATGAATCACTCAATCAAAGACACCGGAGGTGACATCATTGTCGTCTCTCAATTCACCCTCTTTGCCTCAACTAAAAAAGGAAACCGACCCTCCTTTCTTGACGCCGCTAAACCCGAAAAAGCAGAACCTCTTTATCAAGAATTCTGCCAAAAACTCAGCACCTCGCTTGGAAAACCAGTCAAAACTGGACACTTTGGCGCCATGATGGAAATCACCCTGACCAATAGCGGCCCCGTCACCATCTCATTGGATTCTCAAAACCCCGAATAATTCGATCGCTAAACTCCTACTTACGAATGCGAATCGGTGTTCCGCAAAACATACAACGAAACCATTTAAAGAGAAGAAGATGCAAAGCCGTACTAAAAATTGGTCCTACCAACGGAATTCGATGAGAATCGCGATGCTTGTGAGCACCCGAAGGAACAAACTCCTTGAGCCCACAAACTCGGCAACGAGCCTTTCCCACAGTGGCAAAGTGAAATAGAGCCACCACGGGAAGAATCAACGTCAACCAAAGCGTCCAAGTCTCAACCTGTTCCAAAAAGAGCAACACCAACAAAGCCAAAACACCTAGAAAAACCACCCGAACTAAAATTGCAAAAAAAGCCGCAATCATAACTCGATAAGGAGAAGGATGAAGAATCCCTCTGACAAACCTTCGTGA
Source organism: uncultured Roseibacillus sp. (assembly GCA_964618865.1). Classification (GTDB taxonomy): domain Bacteria; phylum Verrucomicrobiota; class Verrucomicrobiia; order Verrucomicrobiales; family Akkermansiaceae; genus Roseibacillus. The sequence goes on from CAZUEC010000038.1 coordinate 1,180, forward strand.
ACTAGGTTTTTTCCCGCGATTTGTTGACTCCAAAGCTTTGCGGTTAATTGAAGCTCCACTTTTCGAATGAACAACTTCCCGAGCGACTTGATTGCTTGAGTTTGAAACCGCATGTTGCTTCCGAGGCTCTGCTATAACCTTTGCTACAGGCTCTGCAGGCAAAGGAGAAACCGGAGAAACCATTTCTTCCACCTCCTCCTCTCTCCCATGAGCCGACTCCTCAGTCTTCACAGAACCTGCTGCAACCAGAGGCATCTCCTCAACCGGAATCTCTGAAACCTCTTGACGAACAACCGCAAGCGGTAACTCCATAATTTCAACCTTAGCTTTCTGAAGAATATCTCTTTTAACCGGAATGGCAGTCGCCAATTCTGAACTTTCGTCGAGAGAATGAGGAGATTTAGACATGGGTATATTCGGCTGTGAGGATTACTCACTCGTTAGCTAAGCCGTTGTGAAGTTCGCGCAGTTGATTCAATTTGTCCAACCAAGTCGCGTGACGTTTTTTTTCTACCGCAACCACTTCCGGCTTGGCGTTCTCGACAAAATTAGGATTTTGCAACTTTTTCAAGCTCTTCTCCACCTCTTTTTCTACCTTTCCAATCTCCTTCTCCAAACGCGCTTTTTCAGCCTCAATATCAATCAGACCATCTAACGGCAACACAAACTCACCCGCGTCAGTAACAGCCGTGGGTGTTCCCTTCGTCACCTCAAACCCAGCATCAATCGTAATTGATTCAGCTCCAACTAACAACGCCAAAACATCCGTCTCTTCGCTCAGCCAAGAAACGGCATTCTTAACGACAAAACCCACATCCTTGCGAGTCGCTAACTGATACTCCGCTTTTAAATTCCGTAACCGACCCGCTACCTCGTAAATCATTTCAGCCCGTGATTCCGAGGCTGGCAACTCATTCAAAAGAGGCTCCGAAGCCAACGACTGATTCATCAGAAACTCCCCAGTCGCCAAATACCCCATTCGAGCAGCTAACTCTTCTGTCAAATGCGGCATAAAGGGATGAAGAGCCTGTAGATAACGCATCATGATATGATCAAAGACCGCCAAAGTAATCTCCGTTCCTGACGCATTTCCACGCAAATCCTTTTTAACTGCTTCCAAGAATTTGTCACAAAATTCACTCCATAAAAAATCATACAAAAGTGCCCCTAACTCATTGAAACGATACTCAGCATAAGCCTGAGTTAAATTCTCAGCCAACTGATCAGCCTTATTCAAAATATGAAGATGATACGGCCGAAGAACCTCTAACTTAGGTAAAGAAGAGGCAACCTCTCCCCCAGCAAGAAGGCGAAGACGACAAGCATTGTAGAGCTTATTAGCAAAATTCCGACCTTCTTCAACCTGTGCTTCATCAAATCTCACATCCGAACCCACAGGAGCAATTCTCATCAATCCAAAACGCAATCCGTCTGCACCATACTTATCCATCAGATCAAGCGGGTCAGGAGAGTTCCCCAAAGATTTGCTCATCTTCCGCCCCTTAAGATCACGAATAATAGAAGTGAAAAAGACATTTCGAAACGGTAGCTCTCCTTGAAAGTGAAAGCCTGCCATCACCATCCGAGCGACCCAAAAGAAAATAATGTCCGGGCCAGTCACAAGATCTGCAGTAGGATAAAACTTCTTCAACTCAGCACTTTCTTCACCGAGCTTAGTCATCGTCGCAAAGGGCCAAAGCCAAGAACTAAACCAAGTATCCAAAACATCCTCATCTCTGACCCATTCCCCTTCGGAAGGAGCTTCTTCTCCAACATGAATTCGGCCTGCCTCCATTTCAGTCAAAGTCAAAGACTCAGCATCCTTAAGCTCTTCGACCTGCTCCGCTCGATACCAGACAGGAATGCGATGTCCCCACCACAATTGCCGTGAGATGCACCAATCCTGAATATTCTCCAACCAATGAGCATAGGTCTTAGCCCATCGCTCTGGACGATAACTAATCTCACCATCAGCAACAGCACTTCTAGCTTCTTCCACAGCAGGATACTTAAGAAACCATTGCATTGAGATGCGAGGCTCGATCGGCACATCCGCTCGCTCAGAATACCCTACATTATTCTCATATTCTTCCACCTTAAGCAAAAGCCCAAGCTCTTCCAACTTAGCAGCAGCTTTCCGACGAGCAACAAACCGGTCTAAGCCATCAAACTCAGGCAGACTCGGCAAATTAATCGTTCCGTCCGAATTGAGAACATCAATGATTTCCAAGTTATTTCGAACCCCAATCTCAAAGTCAGCCTTATCATGTGCAGGAGTAATCTTGAGGGCACCCGTTCCAAATTCAGGATCAACATGATCATCCGCAATCACTGGAATATCAGCTTCTGGAAAAGGCCTCCGAACAAGACGACCAACATACTTCCCCCAACGCTCATCTTTAGGGTTCACCGCCACCGCAACATCACCCATTAGAGTTTCGGGGCGAGTCGTAGCAATCTCTAGAAATTCGCCCGGCGCGTCTACCACCTCGTACTTCATGTAATAGAGCTTGGAGCGCTGAGGCTTCATAATCACCTCTTCATCAGAAAGAGCAGTTAAAGAAGCCGGACACCAATTCACCATGCGCTTTCCACGATAGATCAAACCCTGCTTAAAGAGTTCTCCAAATACATGGCTCACCCACTGCGAATAATCTGGATCCATAGTGAACCTCTCTCGACTCCAATCGCAGGAACAACCTAAGCGCTTAAGTTGCTTGATAATGATTCCACCATGCTTCTCCTTCCACTCCCACACCTTCTCAAGAAAAGCCTCTCGACCTAAATCGCGACGAGTTTGACCGTCTTCTTCGCGAATCTGCCTTTCCACTTTGGTCTGTGTCGCAATCCCAGCGTGATCGGTACCAGGGAGCCAGAGCACCTCCTTCCCTTCCTGTCTCGCTCGTCGCGCTAGCACGTCCTGAATAGTATTATTTAACACATGCCCCAAATGCAAAATTCCCGTCACATTGGGGGGAGGGATCACAATAGCGTATCCATCTTTCCCTGATTCCGGATTTGCAGTGAAGCATTCCGCTTCGAGCCAGGCTTGATACCAACGACTCTCTACCGCTTTAGGTTCGTAGGTTTTCGGAAATTCCATTTCGTCGGACATTTGCTGCTGCAATGCCTCAAAGCAACCTCTTTGTAAATCATTGCTCGCAAAGAGCTCTCATCTACAGCCTAAAATTGAGGTAAAACCCACTCGTTAGCCACAAGTTCCTCTAAGAGAAACTCATCTTTCTGAAACCCACTTGCATTATTAAGTTTAATGATGGCCCGAAATTGCTTTTTCCGCTCCCCAATGAGACGACCATAGTTCAATTCCTTACGTAAAGCCTCATCAACATCTCCCCCACGTCTGCAATAGGCCCAAACAAAATCAACCTCATTCGCAGCCAGAATCTGATACCATGAAAACAATTTTTCATCACTCCGAGCATCAAAATACGGCTCCTTTGCAACCCAACAACGCAATTGAACACTTTCTTTTAAAATCATGCCTCCCAAAGATTCAATTGGGATGTCCGACTTCGCTTCCGTAGCATCCAAATCAAGACGAACCTCCTCTTCCTGCTTCACAAAATAGGCCCTAAAATCACGGAAATCTTTCTTCATTCCAGTCGACGTCAAAAAACCCGTGGCATTTGAAGCTCCATAATTCCATGACAATTTCGCCCGATCACTCGTATCGAAACCAGGCCATCTTCCCATTTTTTGAAATTCGATTAACTCCTTAGCCTGTTCCCCACTTCTTACTAAAGGAGAAACCACCTCTAAAGAAAGGTTCTCTTCACTCAGCACTTCCAATGTGCTCAGTCCACTCTTCATGGCTGTTGCCAGATTCTCCACAAACCAATCCTCTGGTTGCACCCTATTCCTTCCTCCTAAAACGTTAAAATCCAAACCCGTTCCAGCATCACTCTCCCTCAAAGTTCGTCTCGAACTACTTGTGAACAGAACCAACCCAATCAAAATAATGGGAATAACGAGACCAAGAACCATCCACAACATCCACGGACTCCCCTTCTTACGTTTGTGCTTAGCCCCCCAATCACTTTCCTCAATCCCCACCTGAGAAGAGCCACCTGATTTTAGATTTTCAACCTGCTGCCGAACGGAAACAGGCTGATCCTCATCACCTGTCTGCATTTCGTTTAATAATTGCTCTCTCTTTGAATAGAGAGAGCCCCGACTCGTATTCGAACTCCTTCTGCGTCTCGAACCCTGCGCATTTGACTGATTATCTTCTTCGCTCATTTTTTCGTCACTTTTTCGCCCTTATCATCAGAACGAGGCTGATTCTCCAAACTGTCTAACCCTCTCCAATGATTTGCCAAAACATCTTTGATTATTATCCTCTCTTCTCCTGTCGCATCATCTTTCGCCCACTCCAATCTTAACAGAGCACGGTTCAATCCCTTGGGGTTTCGTTTCCAAAGCTCCGAAAACCCTTCGGACTGCCCTGCCCTTTCAGCAAAGAGAGCTATTACCTTTTTTGTAATAGGATTCTTAGCATCCAAATGAATGATCTCGCTGGCCTCCCGCTCGCGACGATCAGTGTCACGATAGGTAGGTAAAATCTGAATCTTAATCCAAGGCTCAAAATTCTCATTTTCCCCAGCAACCACTTCTCGAACGTAAACGCGGAAAACACCATCCCGATGGCGACCGATCTGTTGGCGAAAGAGCGACCAACTCTCAGACGAATAGCGCGCAAAATGCTCCCAATCCAAAACCCATTTCTCATTAACCTTCACGAAAACACCTTCCACAAATTGAGCATTAGGAGCCTCCCAAACAACCTCCACAAATCCAGGATTTTCCTCAAAAGCAACATTCCAAAAAAGCGGACTCGACTTGATTTTAGAATGAGATCGAGTGAATGAATTCTCACTATAAAAACGAGTGATTTTTCGGTTCAATTGATCTGTCTCCAAAGCAAAATCAGACATCAGACTCACCGACCTCACTGCCAAAAAGCTTCGAATCTGCTCTCTAATTTTCGGATGCTCTTTCTCATAAAAGATTCGGTCCTCACCAGCTAAGCGCTCTGCTAACAAATCACCTTGACTACTCCCCACTAATTCACCTCGAAATTTCGTAACTACCAAAAAAATCGTCGTAACCGTCCCAATCCAAATCAAAAACCATACAACATAAACTCGCAGAGAGGTTTTCCTTTTTTTGAGACGCTTTCGTCGCTCTCCTTTTCGAGAAGAATCAGGCCCCACCTTACCCTTCGCCAACATTTGCTCGCGAGGAACAACTGCTTTTTCAGACAAAAGCTTTTCCGAAGCCTGAGCAGAAAACATCTCATCTTTAGCCTTTCGAGACACATTTCGCTGCACAGTAGCCTGACTGGGATTCATCACCTCAGGAACGGAAGGAATTTGTGGCAGAGCCTGTTCTGGAACCTGGAATTGCTTTTCGCATTGCGTACAAGACACAACTCCCTCCTCGGTCACTACCGAAGGCCCACCGCAATCTGGACAAAGAAAGACGCTCCGAGCCTTGCTATTCATCTTCAATGAGTATCTACGAAGCTCCCCATGGCGGCAAGCTCCGAAAAATCGTGAATTTCACTCACCCGTCAACGCCTTCTCTACTACCAAAGCAGCCAATTGCTCAGTCGCCCGGTCCAATTCTTCAACCGCAGCCTTCAATTTTGCTCCATTTTGGGAAGAACTCTTCAGTTCGCTCCTCACTCCCTTCTCAGCATCTCGCACTGTGCTCAACTCCTCCTCCGAAAGCACACTCCCCACCTCTTCTAAAGCAGGCCCTAAAGCGCTTAAAATCTCATCAGCCTTCATCTTTGCCTCCACAAACACCCGAGCACTCATATCCGCAAACGCATGGTCAACACTGTCTGATACCATCTGCTCTACTCGAGAATCCTCCACATCCACCGCCGAACTCTCAATGGTCAGAACAGTATCCTCTCCCGTCGCAGTATCGCGCGCTAAGACCTCTAACAATCCACTTGCATTGAGCGAAAATTGAACGCCCACTCGAGCCTGCCCTTTATCTGAAGCCTGAAAAGGCACCTCCACCTTTCCTAGCTCCCAATTATCTTGGGCCAGTTCCCGCTCTCCCTGCAAAATCCGAACTCGCATCTCTGTCTGTCCAGCCATCGCATTCGTGAACAATTCACCCGCCTTGCAAGGAATCGTAGTATTACGAGGAATCAGCACATTCATCAACCCTCCCACCGTCTCAATCCCTAAACTCAACGGCGTCACATCCAAGAGAACCACCTCCCGGACCGCCCCACTCATAATTCCTGCCTGAATCGCAGCTCCTAAAGCAACCGCCTCATCCGGGTCCAATCCCTCCCGAACCTCTTGTTCAAAAATCTGCTCTACCTTGCGCCGAACAGCCGGTATACGAGTCGATCCACCAGCCAGCACCACGGAATTGAGCTCCTTTGCTTCTACACCCGCATCGACCATCACTCGACGACAACAAGATTCCGTACGTCCCAAAAACGGCTCAATTTTCTCTTCAAAATCCTCCCGTCGAATCACCCGCTCAATCATCTCCCCCCTCAAAAACGGAACCCTAAAAACAGCTTCCTCTTCCTCACTGAGGACAAACTTAACCCGCTGAGCTTCCTCTAACACTCGATTCGCCTCCTCCTCAGGTAACTCCTCAAAATTGAATCCCAACATTTCTATCAAAGCTTGATCCAAATCATCACCACCTAGCGAAGTATCTCCAGCCGTCGCTAAAACCTCAAACTGCCCTTCTCGTAGCTCAAGAATCGAAACATCAAAAGTCCCCCCTCCTAAATCATAGATCACCACTTTTTGAGCCTCCCCAAGTTTATCCAAACCAAAGGCCAAAGCCGCTGCAGTTGGCTCACTCAGAAGCCGAACAACCTCTAAACCTGCCAACTCTCCTGCTCGCTTAGTTGCCCCTCTTTGAGCTTCGTTAAAATAAGCCGGCACCGTAATCACCGCCTTCCGGACCTCTTTTTCCAAACGCTCTTCTGCAATCTCTTTTAATTTGCGTAAAATCTCCGCACTCACTTCTTCAGGAGAACGATCCGCAACCTCCTCCCTTCTTCCCATCAATCGCTTCACACTCGTCACCACCCCCCCCAAAGCCAACCTCCGCTGAGCCTGAGCACCCACTTCAATCTCACCCTTCTCTCCAAACCACACCGCACTAGCCGTCAGTCGCCTTCCTTCCTCATCTGCCAGCAAAATCGGAAAGCCAGACGCCACAACCCCGATCGCAGAATTGGTCGTACCCAAATCAATTCCCACAATTAACTCTTCACTCATCTTCCTCAAAATTCACTAAATTAAACCTTCCCAAATTCTCCCAAAACACCCCTGCAAAAGAGCATGCCATTTACGTAAAAATCCCAATTCATCCCTGACTTTCAATGCATTAGAAACAACCAAATCCTCTTCCAAAGAAACAAAGGCCATCACCGCTTTTTCCTGCCACTCAGCAACCACTCCAATTAACTCTTCCACTTGCGCCTTCCACTCTAATCCTTCTTTTTGCGAAAGAGCCCTCCCAAGCCCCGAAGACTTAGTCACGCGAGCAGCAAACCAATCATCCACCCCCTGAGTCACCTCATTGACCCGCACAAACATCTCACCCACCTCAGGGGATATCACCCCAGAATGAGTCAGCTCTACCCCCTGCAACTCCAACCAAGCTTCCAACCTCAGAAAATCATCTCGAAGCAAATCTCGAGCTTCGCGAATCTCTTCGAATCTCCCAAGCTCTCCGCCCGCATCAGGATGCGCACCTTCACTCACCCGACGAAAAGACTCTTCCACTTTCTCCTCAGACAAATCCAAACAAACAGAAAGCCCCAGTTTTTGCCACGCATTCATGCCGCAAAACTCTCTCCACAAGAGCAAGTTACGAGCGCATTTGGATTCTGCACCTTAAAGCCACCTTGCTGTAAATCGTCAGAAAAATCTAACTCACTTCCACTCACAAAAAGAGCACTCTTAGGATCAATCACCACCTTCACCCCATTACTTTCCACCAAAACATCACGGTCACGAGGCCCATCCACCAAGTCCATCTGATACTGCAAACCACTGCATCCTCCTCCCACCACCGCAATTTTAAGCGCCCCCTCCTCTCGACCCTGCTTCTCCAACAAACCCCGCAAATGACTAGAGGCACCATCAAGCACCTTAACCAACTTCTCATTTCCCACCGTATACTTGACTGCCGCCACATCCAGATACTAGCGCATTCACGATAACTGCCAACCCTCGATGCAAATTCAAATGCAATCTGCCAAAGAGCACTCCGGTGCCGGTATTGCGACTTGAAAATCAGCGCCAAGATCCTGAAATTCAGGCATGGTCGTCTCTTTCACAAAAATGAACGGAGCAGGAAATGACTTCGTAATGCTCGACAATCGCGATCTCGCTTACAATTTGTCCAAAGCCCAAATCGCTCACCTCTGTGACCGTCACCGTGGCATCGGCGCCGATGGACTCCTCGCCGCCGAACCATGCCAAGGCCAAGCCGACTTCCGCTTCCGCTATTATAACGCCGACGGAGGAGAAGCCGAAATGTGCGGCAATGGTGCCCGATGCTTTGGCCGCTTCGCCTCCAACTTCCTCTCAACAGACTGCAATGTCGTCAGCTTCGAAACCATCGCCGGAGAACTCTCCGCTAAATTAATCGGCGAAGAAGTCGAAGTCGCCATGTCCGACCCCTTCGACCTACATCCCGAAATCAGAGTCAACATCGCAGGGCTCTCCTCCCCCATTCACTCCATCAACACCGGCGTCCCCCACACCGTCAGCTTCGTCGAAGACTTATCTCAACTCGACCTTGTCAAATTAGGTGCAGCTATCCGCTTCCACGAGCATTTCGCCCCCGCTGGCACCAATGTCAACTTCGCCCAAGTCCTAAACCCCAACCACATCGCCATCCGCACCTACGAGCGCGGAGTCGAAAACGAAACTCTTGCCTGCGGGACAGGTATGGTCGCTTGCGCCCTCTATCATCACCTCATCACCGGAGCCCCCTCTCCCATCAAAGTGAATGTCGAAGGAGGAGAAACTCTCGAAATTGGCTTCGAAAAATCAGGCGACGATTTCAAAAATGTGACTCTAACCGGCCCCGCAGAAGTTACTTTTACTGGAGAAATCGATATTTAGAAAACTCCAGAACATCACCATTTTTCCACCTTCTCCTATCCTTTCCCGAAATAACTCCCCTCAAATAGACGTTTTTCTAATAACATGACCTTCCTGCTCCCACTAGCCAGAGCCATCTTTCTCCTGACGCTCTGCGTCGGAGGGCCGCTTCATGGCCAGGCCAACTTCAATCAAGTGGGACGGGCCATCATCATCATGCTCGGGGATAATCACTTCCTCCAACAACCAACCAACCTCAATGAACGCATCCTCAACCTCTACCTCGAAACGCTCGACCCCAACAAACTCTACTTCACCCAAGCCGACGTCGTAGAATTCACCCACCGATACACCAAAGACCCTCGAAACGCCTTCGACATCCTCATTCTCCGCTCCCACGGAATGACCCCCGCCGAAGAAATCTACAATAAATTCGCCACCCGAGTTGCCGAGAGAACAGACTTCATCGAACAGATCACCGACAAAGCCGCATTCAACTTCAAAAATAACGAAGTCATGCTTCCCCTCGACCGGAAAAATGCCAAATGGCCCGTCGACATGTTCGACGCCCACCGCATCTGGAGCCTTCGCATTGCCCACGAAATTCTAGATGAAGAACTTCTTCTCGAAGAACTCAAAAAAAAGACCCCTCGCGAAATAACCC
>CAZUEC010000039.1:0-2876 GCA_964618865.1 uncultured Roseibacillus sp.
CTCGAAAAGCTGTGCTCCGACCATTACCACGATTTAACTGCTCAAATGGTATTAGGCCTGTCGTTTGGCGTTCCGTCCTTCGTCGATGAGGTTCCAGAAGTGCTTGGAGTCGGCGAGAGCCTCGTCTTCGGAAGAGATTTTAGAGCGGTAGAGGAAGTCGCTTAGGGTGCCTTTGTGGAGGACGCGGTGAACGATGACTCTGTTTTCGGCGACTTCGAAGTAGAAGCGCCAGTCGTCAGAGCGAAAGCGGTAGATGGTCTTACCATCGCGCTCGATCATTTTGCCGAATTTATCACCGTCGAGATTTTCTAAATCGCTATTCGTTACCTGAAACTCGTCGAAAATCTGGAGTTGAGCCAGAGTATCAAGTTGTGAAATCTCGGCTGCGGAGATTTCGTTGAAGACGATTTGAAGCATGGCGCAGAGTGGCACGCGGTAGGAGACTGGTCAATGTCGGACGAGTCACCGAGCTTCATAAAACGAAGCTCTCTTTATGAGAAAGCATGCCACCTTCGCCCGTCGGGCAAAGGTGACAAAAAGCCTTCAAATTAAATTAGGAAAAGCTGATTTTAAGTTCCCTTGTGAGGGGAGGGGTGTTGGTGCAACTGATTGATAGATAAGTGATAAGTTTGTAGTTAGATTCTAGCCAACATCAAGTTTTCTAAAATTTAGGTGCGTGCGTTCCTTCTTTGTCTATTGGGTTTTGAGGCCATTACTCACTACGCAACCAACGCTGTCGGGTTTGCTATCGCGGTGGATGGACAAGCCGTTTTCAAATCAAGTAGTAGCCAATGCGCAAGATTGAATTCAGGTTTGGAATTCATTAGTTTGATGTCATGGCGACACCACATATTGAAGCAGCAGAGGGAGCGTTTGCAGAAACTATCTTGCTACCGGGGGATCCGCTTCGGGCTAAATTCATTGCGGATACATTTCTAGAAGAGGTGGAGCAGGTCAATGGGGTGCGAAATATGTTAGGGTTCACTGGGAGCTATGAGGGGAAGAGGGTGTCGGTGATGGGTTCAGGGATGGGGATTCCTTCTCTTTCGATTTACGCAAAGGAGTTAATTACCGAATACGGTGTGAAAAATCTCATTCGAGTGGGTAGTTGCGGTGCTGTGAATCAAGCGGTGAAGGTGCGGGATATTTTAGTTTGTCTTGGTGCGAGTACTGATAGTGGGGTGAATCGTTCTCGTTTTGGAGGGTATGACTTTGCGGCCGTTTCTGATTGGGCTTTGACTCGTGCCGCAGTGGAGTCTGCTGAACGTCAGAATATCTCTGTGATCGTGGGTAATTTGTTTTCGGCAGATCTCTTTTACACGCCTCAGCCCGAGATGTTTGATCGGATGGAGGCGATGGGGATACTTGGGGTCGAGATGGAAGCGGCGGGTCTCTTTGGGGTTTGTTCTGAGTTCGGAGCAAAGGGCTTAGCGGTTTGCACGGTGAGTGATCACATTCGGACAGGTGAGAGTCTGCCAAGCGATGAGCGTGAGAAGGGCTTTGCGGATATGATGAAGGTGGTGCTGGGCTCTTTATAAGAGCTACCGGCGAAAGCGATAAGCTTCCTGAGTTTTCTCGGGTAAGGAGACCTGATAGTCGGAGAACTTGGGGTTAGCTTTGGGAAAGTCTGTGCTGATGAAGTGTGCTCCAGAGGCGAATGCCTTGTCGCGTCGGTTCGTGTGATTTGTGCGGGCTTCGCGGGTGGCTGCATCGGCCCGGGTTCTGATGAGAAATCCTTTTTGGGAGAGTGCCTTGATGCGGTCGAAGTGGGTCACGGGATCGTTGATTTTGAACCAACCTGCAGAGGGATGGTTCGGGGATGGACAGGAGGGGAAGAGGAGGCGCCCTTCTATGAGGGGATCGGGTTTGAGGTAGGCGGTGCGTGCTGTGCCAGTATTATCCAAGGCCAGCATGAGCTTACCGCGAAGAGAGTCTTGTGATGGCCAGCCTTTCTTAAGGATGGCTGTGCGGAGGTCGTGATGCTCGCCTCGAACATCATCGGGGGTGATGAGGTGCTTCCGCGGGACTGTTGCTAGAATTTCTTCTTCAAGAGCACGAAGGCCAGCGTCGTTCCAATCAGCGGAGTTTCCCTTCAACTCCAGAATGATGAAGATAGGGTGATGTTTGGGATGAGCGAGAGACCAGTTGAGGGTATCGGAGAGAGCCGTAGTGAGGGTGAGAACATTTGTGCGAAAGTCGAAGTTCGGAAAGTGAAGGATTTTGGTCCCTGGCTTGGCCATCAAGCCTTCGGGGTCGAGTAATGGAGCGGGAGCTTCTTTGCCGGCGATTTTACTGAGCTGAAAGACTGCGGGACTGGCATAACGTCCTCCTTCGCGATCCGCAAAAAGGTCGAGCTCGATCTGACGAATACCGGCATCAAATTGTTCGACTAATGGAGGGTGCGAATAGGAAAGCCCTTGGACTTCTGCTTCTCCGCGTAGGCGAATGAATGTTTCTTCTGCCTTGCCAGGTGCTAGGTGGTAGGAGTTGTGCGTGCCGATAACCTGAAAGTGATTGAGCGGGGCGTTCTCCGCGAGGCAGGGGAGTAAGAGCGATAGAAAGGGGAGCGCGAACCTCATGGGTGAAGGTTAGAGGAGAGGGATGAGGGGGACTAGCAAACAATGGAGGCATCGGTTGCGGAGCCGGAGATTCATGTTTAGTCTTTAAAGAGTGAAAATGTTTCTAAGACTGCTTTTAACTCTGGGTTCTCTTCTCTTCCTGCTGACAGGTTGCAGCCTCTTTCAGAAGAAAAAAGAGGAGATTGCGAAACCGCGTACTACAGCTGTGGTGGGAGAGGTGACTAGTGTGCATGATAAGGAGGGGTTTATTCTCTTCCGGCGTTATGGACCGGGAGAGCTTTTGAGTGATGGTTTTCT
>CAZUEC010000039.1:2976-10964 GCA_964618865.1 uncultured Roseibacillus sp.
TGAGTGATGGTTTTCTCAGTGCGCGAAGTCTCGATGGGCGTCGGGCTTCAGGCCTGACTTTGAGCCCCGAAAAGCTAGGGCGATTTTACACGGCAGACTTCGACAAGGAGGCGGTTGTGCCGCGGGAAGGAGACTTAATTGTGTTGTCAAAATTGGCTACTGACACGCAAAACGAGGTATTTGGCACAAAAAAAACGGAAAATTTCTCCCTAAAATCAAAAAAAACGAAACCTTAGAAAAGAGTGGAAATCCTTGAAGCTTAGGCATCTCAAAGGTGTCGATAATCTGCCTACTCATTATTTTTTATAAAAATTTAAGATTTTACTTCACTTCATTTGAATTTTCGGGCAAATTCTTATCACTCAACTGCGAGTAACCATGTTGTTCCAAAAACATAAACGATCCAGTAATGAAAACCAGTACCAGCAGCCGCAAAGGCGCGGTGCAGGCGGAAGCAGACCGCCTGGCCGATTTCGTGTTGTTCACGCAACGCTCATGTATTCTCAACCTCTCAAACGAGCTTAACCGCGGGCACATTTCGTTCCCTCAGTTCTTCCTCTTGACCTATCTTTCCAGTGAGGAGTTTCTCACGATGTCAGATATCGCCAAGAAGATGGGCCACTCGACTGCCGCCGCTACTGGCTTAGTCGATCGTCTTGAGAAGATTGGTTATGTTGAGCGAGTGCACGCTGCGGAGGACCGTCGTAAGATTATGGTTCGTATCACGCAGAAAGGCACAGAGCTTGTTGCGCACATGCGCAAAGAGATTGCGACTGATCTAGCAGCTATCATGGATGAAGCTGACGAAGAGCAGTCCGAGACCATTGACTACGCTCGTCGTGCAATGGGTAAATCGTAAGAGCTTTTTGCTTGCTTACAAGCAGGTTACCCCGCCTTTTTTCTATCCCCTACAACAACACGCCTTTTTTGGAGACAATATGATGGGCCAAGGGAATCGTTTCTAGAAGCGACCCTAGTCCTAGCAAGTTCACTAAAGTTCCACTATGCTTCGTGCGTAGTGGAACTTTTTTCTTTTTTAGACCCTTTGCGGGAGGCTGGCTTCTCAGTGGACTTTGTTTCTCGAGTAGAGGGGGTGATGGGTTGTTATGATAAAGAAGAGGGTTTGCTTGAATTGGAGCCTTACCATAGGGAGGCGGTCAAGCGGTTGAATTATGAATGGGAGGTTCTTTGGCGTGCCGAGCAAGTGCATGGGGCAGAGGTTGAGTTGGTCGGAGGAGAGAGTTTTCTCAATTTTCCCAATCGAATCGTGTCGGGTGCTGATGGTTTGATGACTGCTGATTCGTCTCTTCTTTTGGGGATTTATGTGGCGGATTGTGGTTTAATCTGGGTGGCTGATCGGAAAACGAAGGCTGTGGCTTTGCTTCATTCGGGAAGAAAAGGGACTGAAGCAGGAATCTTGCCTCGTGCGGTGGCTGCTATGAGAGAGAAGTTTGGAACGCGAGCAGAGGATTTGATGGTGGTCTTGGGCCCATGTGTTCGGCCTCCGATTTATGAGGTGGATATTGCCGAGTTGATTCGAGAGCAGGCTCAGAATGCGGGGGTCGGAGAGTTTATTGATTGTGGTATTTGCACGGGCCGTGAGGTCGATAGATTCTATAGCTATCGGGTGGAAAAGGGATGTACGGGGAGAATGTTGGGGCTTCTGGGATCTTCCGGTTCGGAAGCTGCTCTGTAGTGGTTGTTGAGGTGAAGGAGCGACTGTGTTTCGGCTGAGCGCGAGGGGGTGGGGTTTACGGGAAGGTTGGAGAATTTGTTTTTTCCTGTGACTTTTTACGAACCCGTAGGGTCTATGTATTTACTTATTCGAGGAATTTGCGTTTGCGTTTTCGAGTCCCAAGCAGAGCTTGTCACTGTATGAAGCAACGTTAGTTGATTGGAATAAGAAGCATCACAACCAGCAGCCCCTTTTTTGTGTGGGGGGGTTTGCTGGAGGTGAGCTTCTATTTTTTCCTCTATTTTCCCCTAACGGGGAGGCATCGAAAGAGAACAGAGGGCGGGCCTGGTGGTCCGCCCTCAACTTTTTGAGCTTTGCGGGATCAGCGGTCAAGAGGCTTTTCGCTGCTTTTCGAATGTTTTTTAGATAGAAACCCAAGAAATCTCCTCATTGGTGCGTTTCTAAGGTTAACTTGACCTGAATGGGGCAATCGAAAGAAGAGATGAGCGCGCTCGCGAGAGATGAATTTGTTGCCGATGCTTTGGCAAAGTACGAGGCTCCGCTCGTAGGCTATGCGACGGGGATCGTGCGTGACCATGAGCGGGCTCGTGACGTGGTTCAGGATACTTTTATTCGGTTGTATCAGCAGGATATTGAGAAAGTTCGTAAGGGTTTAAAGACTTGGCTTTATACCGTTTGTCGAAATCGGGCATTGGATGTGCTGAGGAAAGAAGGACGGGCTGTCGTGACCGACGAAGAAGGATTCGCGAGATGGGAGGCGGAAGGGCTTTCCCCTCGTGCGATGACCGACCTCGAGGAGCGGATCAGGCAAGTGACGAATTGCTTAGATAAACTTTCTGCCAATCAACGCGAAGTGATTCGCCTAAAATTTCAACAAGGGATGAGCTATAAGGAAATTAGTAAAGTGACCGGTCTGACCTCTGGGAACGTTGGCTTTCTGATTCACACTGGGCTCAAGCGTATGCGCTCCCTGCTCCCCGATGACTTATTAGAAAATATTTGATATGAAAAATCTTCAACCTGATGATCCTCGTTATACCGCCTATGTTCATGGCGAGCTGCCTGCTAAGGAGGCTAAGATAATTTCCGCACAAGCAGAAGAGGACCCAAGTATTGTCGATGAAATGGCAAAGACACAAGCTTTGGGTAAGCTGCTTTGTGAGGCTTATGAGAGAGAAGGGCTTGCGTTGCATCCTGTCCAGCGAGCGGTTATTCGTCGAGTAGGACAAAGCCAAGAGGCGTTAGCGATGCGTTCTGCACGTCGTCGGAATGATTGGTTCCGAGGGGTTGGCATTGCTTTGGCGGCGGCGGCGGCGGTGGTATTTGCGCTCTATTTGTTTGCAAAAACTCCAGTTGATAGTGCTCCATCGAACTTAGTAAGAGAGCCTGAGCAACTTCAGATGGAAGTGATTCTGAGCCCCGCAGCACTGGCTGACTGGGGACAGGCCTCTAATGAGCGGGCGATTGCGCAGAAGGATGCAACTCATTCTGGGGTAGAGGAGAAAGAGGTTTCTGATGCGCGCCGCGAATTTACGGAACGGGTTTTGAACGATCCACAGCGTTTCTTTGCTTCTGCTGAGCATACGGCGCGTCGTCAGATTTTGCCAGAGGCGGAGTCCTTCGTCCCGTTGCAGGAAAACGAGTACCTTTCCACCCGTGAGCGACCCAGCACGACGGTTCCTGTCATGGCTGGGAGAACGAGTTTTGCTTGGGTTGAGCGTTTTTTGCGTGAGCGAGGTCAGTTGCCACCGCGTGATGCGGTTCGGCTTGAGGAGTTGGTGAATTATCCCGATTATCAGGAAAGCGCGGGAGCTCAGGTAGGTGGGGTGGCTTTGACGAGTGAGCTTGTGCCATGTCCTTGGAATGAGGAGTCTCTTTTGCTTGGTCTTTTGCTTCAACGTCAACCGGGATCGGCGGAAACTGAAAAAGTGTCGGTTCAACTAGAAATTGATGAGGATCGAGTGGCGGAGTATCGTTTGCTGGGCTTTGCGCAACCTGATGGGAAGGTGATTGCTGGTGCTGATGCCTCGCATCCGCTTGCGGCAGGAAATTCGACTTATGTTTTTTATGAGATTCGACCAGGGGATGTTCCTTTTGATGAAACTCCGCTTGGGAAAATAGCGCTGAAAGTCAGTGAAGAAGTGGGAGCGCCTATTTATCGAAGCTTGGATGTTCCTGCGATTCCGAATCGTTGGTTAGATAGTTCGAACTCGTTCCGAACAGCGGTTACGGTAGCAGCTTATGCCCTTTGCCTACGAGATTCGCCGTATAAAGGAAGTTTGAGTTTTGAGTGGGTGGAATCGCTTGCTCGGCAAACTTTGTTGGAGCATCCGGAGGCGAACCTTGCAACGAAAGAAGTTCTCCGTTTGATTATTCAGACTCGTTCCCTTGCAGGCATAGAGCCAACGGTTTAGGTTAAGATTTCGCCTGTTTCTCGTCTGCTTCTGTTTTGGCTATTTTGCGAGCTTTGGAGACAAAGTGATTGCAAGCTTCTTGGCAATAAAGGGGCACGGTTTTGGCGGGATCTGCTTCGAGTAGGTGGCCTGGCCATTGGCTGGCTGGTGAGTCGTCGAGTGGAGTTTCCTGATCGAGGTTCCAGAGGATTTTTTTAACGCAGCAATTGCTGGGGCCACAAACATCGTGAATGAGTTGTTGAGCACCAACATCGGAGATGGTGTGTGCGAAACGGTACATTCCTGTTTGTCGTTTGAGTTTGGGTCGTAAATTCTGTACGCGGAGAGAGCCTTCTTTTTTTGCCAACCAGAGGGCAAAGGAGGCGGGGTAGAATAAATCGAGAGCTTGGCGAAGCTGTTGAGCGTTCTCTAGCAAGAATAGCCAACCACGCTTGAGGGTGAGCTCTCCTTTGGTGAATCGGAAATGGCCATCTTCACCGAGAGTTGCGATTTGATGCGCTTTGAAGGGGTCGCGATGGATGATGAGATCGTTTAATTGAGTTAGGTCGTCGACGTGACAGAGTGCGTAGGGTGCTTCGAATTGTTCGGTCAGAATTTTGATTTGCCCAATTTGATTGACTCCTTGAGAGACTGCTTCTGCCAGACGTTCGGCTAAGGGTGTGGTATTGGAGGGTGGGAGGGATTGTATTTGATGTTGCTTTCGGAAGGAGTGTACTTGGTCGATGATGACTTCTCCGACTGCAGGTTCGATGCCGATGGCGCTGGTGTAGTAGAGTGTTTTCCCTCGAATTTGATAGGGGTTCTGACGGAAGATGTCCTTTTGTGAAGCTGGGAGACCTTCGTTTTCTTCGAATCCTAATAGAACTGGAATGTCTTGATAGGAATGAAGGCCATCGGCGATAAAGAAAGGGACCACTACCGCATTCGGGGTAGGGCAATGTTTGTCCCAATCTTCGATGAACATTTCTTGCTCCATAAAGGTGGCGTGGACAGCGGCGAATTCGGGGAAACGTTTTGCTAAGAGCGTGGCCTGATCTTTGACGGCTCGAGTGGTGTTGTCATTGAGGGCGGTGCCATGGCCGACGACAAAGAGGGTTGTTTCTTCCCGTGCAATATTGGGAGCTTCTTGTTCGACGCGACGAGAGAGAATGGTGGTCATGGTGGGGTGAATTCCCACGGGAGGGCAGTAGTGGATGGTTTTGCCGTGAATCTGAGTGGTGGCGCCATCTAGTTCGAGCTCACGAGGAATGACTTCCTGAGTGAAGTAGCCTTCTGAAATGAAGTCGGGGACTACGTATATTTCGAGGGCATCGATTTGATAGAGGACTTCTCGGAGAGAGGGCTCTTCTTTCCAGAAAGCGAGGTGTACTTCTCCGAAAATGCCTTTTTCTCGCACGGCGGCAGCGTGGTCGAAGTAAGGAGTGGCAGAGTCGGGGTTTTCGGTAGAGCCGTGGCCGATGATGAGTAGGGCGGAGTGAGAGAGGTCGCTCATGTCTTGCGGGAGAAGAATGGCACGACTTACCCAGCTGTCCAGTGGTCAAATCAGATGGAGTTCACTTGCTCTTTGGTTTTGAGATGAATGTAATTGATATGAGCCCACTTGGGATCCTCTTTAGCTTGTAGAACCGCTTGGCGCTGGTGTTTGTGCTGAATCCAGAGCCAGCGGAGAAGAGAGCTTGCTCTCCAGATGGCAAGCTGATTCCAGAAGGATTCGGTGTTGGTTCCCCATAGGATTTCTTTGTTTTTCCAACGACGATAGGACCTGCGCAGAAGCCGGAGGGATAAAATGGGAAGAGGAAGGTCGAGCCAATAGATGGTGTCGAGTTTAGGCCAGATGATTTCTTGCGAGAAGCTGTTGTAGTTTCCATCCACGACGAATGAAGGGTTGTCGATGGCGGATTGAATGGCGCCATGAAATGCGTCAGGATCGTGTTCGTGTAATCCTTTCCAATTGGGCTTCCAATTGAGAGCGTCCAGTTCGACTCGCGGAATGCGGTGCCGTTCTGCGAGACGAGTTGCGAGGGTGCTCTTTCCCGCATTGGTGCAGCCAATGATTTGAATTCGGTGATTCTTCTCTTGGTGAAGCGGCATCGTTTAATGAAGCAGGAGTTAGAGGAGAGCGCGATGGTAATTTAGGGTCAGGAATGGAACTGATCTGAAATTCGAATCATTGTATAAGGAATTCGTGAATCAGAAACCACATCGAGTTTATGTTCCGAAAAATTGGGAATTGCCGGATGCCATTTGGAATCGATTGGGGCCTAAGCCTGGTCGCCAACGGTTGATGGATGAAGAGGGGCATTTGTTGCTCATCTTGCATGCGGTTCCCAATGCTGCAGATGATGAGAAGCGAACGGCGGTTCTTTTTTGGCGGAAGCCAGATGGAACTTGGAAGAGTGCTCCAGAAGCTGGTGGCTTATCGGCGCTGCAGGAGCAGTTGAAGGCCTATCGTGAGAAAATTCATCATCTTGATGTTGAAGTCGAAAAGGCGATGGGCCCACGAGATTACTTTGCGATCATGCAGGAAGTGCAGCCGATCTTGCGGTCGACGCGTCATGTGCTTGACGTTTTGCAAGCGGCTCGTCAGGCGAGAAAAGATGAGACGGCTTTGATTGGTTTTCGAGATGAGGCCGTGTCGTTAGAACGCGGCATCGATCTTATCTCCGGTGATGCGAAAGCGGGAATGGATTTCTCAATGGCGAAAGCGGCACAAGAGCAATCTGAGGCGGCCCATCGGAGTAGTCTCGAAGCGCGTCGGTTGAATCGGTTAGCGGCGTTCTTTTTTCCGTTGGCTACTTTGGTTTCGTTTTTTTCGATGAGTGATGCTGGTCAGGTTCTCGGGACGTTTTCGAATTGGGTGGTAGCGGCACTGGGAGTGTTTTTTGGTATTGTGGTTTTAGTTTCGGTTACTCGCAGTGGTTCACGCCTCAAAGAGCCGCGTCTTTGAAGACTTTGAGGAGAGTTGTTGGCTGTAAGTTAGGTGCGATAATGCTTCCCTGATGGAGGAGGCCGTGGCGGGTGCGGCGTTGAGCGGCTCCTGCGAGTTTCTTGCCAGTGATTGGGTTAACGATATCTCCTGGGACCGGATGTTGGAAGCAGATCGGACCATTTCCGGTTTCTTTCGCGATGAGTTGAGCATTCATGCCGTCATGGATGAGAGCTTGATGAACAATCTTATGGAGGCAAAGATAGCAATCTAAACGCGAGAGTTTCGCCCATGGATGAGCTTTAGGGATGAAAAGGGTGTAGGTGAGATCATGGCGATGATCAACTAAGCCTCCGCCAGTAGGTCGTTTAACAAAATTGAGTGCGGTGGTTTTAAATTGTGCTTTGGCGTTTTCTTCTGTTTGGAAGTAGCCGTAGCTGATCCAGTTCGGTTCCCATTGGTAATGACGGATTATGAGTTGGTCTTCGAGATTTTCTAACAAATTTAGATCGCGCTGCATATTGACAGGGCCATTGGCAGGAGGATCTTGGATGACTTGTAGGGGAGTCATGAATTATGATTCACCACAAAGAGGGCAAAGGTTTTTTTTGTGGAAAGGGGGAGCTATTTATTGCGAGGGGGAAGGGAGAGGACTTGTTTGTCGGCGAGGAGTTGTGCTTTGAGGAGGGCATAGTCGAGATCTTGAACGGCGACTTCATGATCAATGGCGAGGGCGGCTGCGGTAGCAGTTGATTGGGCGAGGACCATGAAGACGGGTTCCATGCGAATCGAGCCGTAAGCGATGTGAGAGGAGGAGAGGCAGACGGGGACGAGAAGGTTGGAGCATTCGGACTTTTTAGGAATGGTGGCACGGTAGCTAATGGGGTAGGCGCCTCCGGGATTGATTTGGATGTCGCCTTCGTTGCGAACGTGTCCCTCGGGGGTGACGTAG
>CAZUEC010000040.1:0-10869 GCA_964618865.1 uncultured Roseibacillus sp.
TAATTTTCCTCTTCACTAAAGGTGAGTCTGAGCCCCGAATCTTGTTCGGAGATTGTGGTAGAAGATTTACCGAGAAAGAGTTCGATCTCCTGAGCTTCGATGCTCTTTTGGAGTAAAGCTGAAGCCGAGCCATTCAGCTGGCGCGGCATGAGAAAGTTGGCGCGTTCGACTACTGCAGCTTTGAGGCCTAGCTTTTGCACTGCTTGTGCTGCTTCTAATCCTAGAAGTCCGCCTCCGATAACCGCTGCTTTTTTCTTTCCCTTGGCGGCAGCGATAATATCTACCAAGTCGCTGATACTGCGGTAAAGAAAGACGCCTTTTTGTTCGCCGCCAGGAATGGGCGGAACGAATGGTCGAGACCCTGTCGCAAAGACGAGATAATCATAACTGAGTTTGCGACCGTCGGAAAGGGTTAGGCATTTAAGAGTGGTCTCTACCGAAGTCACTTCGGCACCGCAGTGAAGAGAGATGCCCTTATTTTGATACCAATTCTCATCTTTGAAGATGAGCTCCTCGGCATTACGGTGCTCAACGTAGCTAGAGAGATTAATGCGGTCGTAGGCAGGAAATGGCTCTTTACCGATGACTTCGATTTCCAAGTTTGGAAAGACCTTCGAGCTAACGAGATACTCACACAGTTTCCCGCCTACCATGCCATTACCAATAATGACCAGTCGTGAGCCCTTAGGAGGGGGAGGGTAACGACTTGCTTTTAGATTTTTAGTTTGGCCATGGAAGGCAGATTTCACTCCTTGTCAAAGAGCAATCAATTAGCCAAGCAAGTCTGATAGAGGAGGTTTTGTAATCAAATTAAGGCGATAAGGGTATGAGCTTTGTTCATAAAATATCTCACTTCTTAATTATTGGAAATTCATGAATTAAATTGATGTCGAAATCTGGGTATGACGACACAAAAAAGCTCCGAATTTCTTCGGAGCTTTAGGGAGAAGAGTAGCTTAATTATTTTTAGATTATGCTGTGGCCGAGCCATCGTCGAAGGAGACAAGTCGCTGAAGAATAATCATCAGGCGGTCTAAGAAGAAGCCGATGACTCCAACGACAAAGCAGGCGAGGATGATGTTGGCGAAGGACTGAGAACCACCGTTCTGGTATTCATCCCAGACAAATTTGCCGAGACCGTCTGAAGAGGAAAGTGCCTCTGCTGCGATGAGAACCATCCAGCCGACTCCGAGCGAGATGCGTAAGCCAGCGAAGACGAGAGGAAGAGAAGAGGGGATGATGATCTTGAAGAGACGAGACCAGAATCCTAGCTTGAGAACTTTAGCGACATTGAGGTGGTCCTTATCGATAGCGGAGACTCCGAGGGCAGTGTTGACCAAGGCAGGCCAGAGGGCACACATCGCAACTGTGCACGCTGAGAAGATCATGGCTGGGTTGGTCTGTAGACTAGAGAATGGATTGAGAGAATCATTCATGAAGACGAACAGGGGGTGGCTGGCAGGGTCGGGAAGAAATAAGGCTCCGACGATAATTTGGAAAATCAGAAGCCAAACTACTGGGGAAACAGGGCGGAAGATCGAGATGAGAGGAGTCATACACGCCATGAAAATGCGGTTGAGTCCACACATGATGCCAATGGGAATGGCAATGGCAGCAGCAATGATAAATCCGACGAAGACGGTAGCGATAGAGCGTTTGGTTTGCCAGAAGATGGTCGCGGTTCGAGGATAAGTTTGTTCTCCGGTGCTAGCGGCTTTGGATCTGTTTCTAGCAGCGGATTTCGCCTCTTTGAGTGCTTCTTTCCCAGTGGCGGCAGCGGCGAGTTGTTGAGTATCTTCTTTTGCTTTTGCGATGAGGGTCGCTTCCTTGACGCTTCGGTTACCACTGTTGAGGTAGTCGAGGAGCTTTTTGTAGTGTTGCACTTCGTCTGCTACTTTGTTGGTAGCGAGTTGGGAAGATTTGACTTCGGCGGGTGGGTCGTTCCGAATGGCATCCATTTCATCTTTGAGGAGGGTTTCGGTTTCTTTCTCTTGTTCTTCAAGAGCTTCATTTTTTTGAACGAGTTCGATGAGTTTTTCGGGTTTCGTTTCTTTGGCAGCTACTTGTTCGGACAAGGCTTCCATTTCGGCCTCTCGTTGATCTTCGGCGGCTTTGTTCTTTGCTTTGAGGGCTTCGTAACGAGTTTGCACAGGAGCAAGCCTATTCTTGAGCTGTTCTTCGGCTTTGATGGCTATTTGTGTGGACTCTTCCTGTAGCTTTGCTTTTTGTTTTTCGAGAGAGGCAAGCTCCTTTTTGACCTTGTCGACTTCTTCTAAGCGTTCTTTTCCAGTGAGAGCGAATGCTCTTTCTTTTTCGTTCTCTCTCTCGTTGAAGCGTTTGGCATCATTAAAGGCAGTGGCGACTTTTTCTGGACCAGGAACTTCGCCAGATTTAGTTTTGAGTTTGGTGATCATGGTTGCCCAAATCAGAATTAATAGGGAAACGAAAATGATCGGGATGATCATGTATTTGGCGATCTCCTTGATCTGCTTTTGAGGTTCTTCGCCGAATAGAAGTCTTACGGGTGGGTCAAAAACTTTGAACCCACTGAGATCGATGACTTTAAGAATACTGTATTTGATTTTGTCTTTGAGTGGTTCGGCCATTGAACGTGAATTTTTTACAGTGCAATGCAATGAGTGGGCCAAGATGAGTCATTCACTCGAATTTTGGGAGAAGTCTCTCAATTCAAATCATGAAATTCATTCATGATTTTTTGCAGAACCGAAAAATAAGACTATTCTTTGGGAGCGGAGAAGCTTGCCGCTGGCTTTAAGATAACTCGAAATCCAATGTTGTAACTTCTGCTTTCGGGGCCTGAGCTATAACGGTAGGAAGAACGGCAACTGTTTGCGATGCGATTCCAAGTTCCGCCACGAATAATGCGTCCGTCGCCGGTTGCCGCTCCAGTGGGGTCTAGGCCGCCAGTGGTTTTTTCACCATACCAATCGGTGCACCATTCATAGAGGTTTCCGTGCATGTCGTATAGTCCCCAGGAGTTGGGAGGAAAGGTTTTCACGGGGGTTGTTTTTTCACGGTAAAGACCTACTTCTTTTAGCCCGTATGGTTTTTTGCCATAGAAGTTAGCTTGCTCGGAACTTAGGGTGTTTCCGAAGGCGAAGACGGTTTTGGTTCCTCCACGACAAGCGTATTCCCATTGGGCTTCGGTCGGTAGGGAGTAGATGAATCCTTTGGGTAAAGTGGATTGTTCTTTTTCGAGAGTGGTGAGTTTCTGACAGAAGTAGTTCGCATCTTCCCAGTTGACGAAGCACATGGGTTGTTCTGGTCCTTCGGCGGAGGCTTCTGCAACTAAGTTGGCTCCTCTGCCGATGGGACCAGTTTTGGTGGCAATTTGTTGCGTGAGGTTTTTTCCGGTGACTTTTAGCCATTGATTTTGAGTGACTTCAGTTTCGAGAATGTAAAACGGGTGAGTGAGGGTGACTTCGACTTGATCTTCATCTTTGCCACGTCCGTTTTCCGTTTTGGGGCTTCCCATGGTGAAGGTGCCAGCGGGAATGAAAATCAGATTCATCCCGAGAGAATTGGTGTGTTGTTTGTGGTGTTTTTCTTCGGCAACGAGAGATGTGGAGGAGAGGGTGGTGAAGAAATAGGTGATGCTTATTAAGGGATTCGTTTTCATGATGATGAGGGAGAGAATAAAAAAGCCGTTTGGAGTTAGACTCCAAACGGCTTAAACATATCAGCCATAAAAATGGATTACTGGTTGGCTAAAGACTCGGGGTCTTTGTTGCCAATTTTGTGAGAATTCAGATATTCGATAGGTTTTTTGCCGTCGAATTCGATTCCGTCAATAAAGTCAGAAGTGCTTGCTTTGTATCCATCGAAGTCTTTGGCAGGAACTTCTGCAGCAGTGAGAGAACCTTCTTCGATAAGTGATTCGGCAGCGGCCATGTAGACTTTGGGAAGGTAGACTTTCTTAGCGATCTCAGCATACCATGAGGCAGGCTTTGGTTCAGTAATCTGACCCCAGCGACGCATTTGAGTGAGGAACCAAACGCCATCAGAGTAGTAAGGGAAGCTGGCCATGTATTTGAAGAAGACGTTGAAGTCGGGCATGGCACGCTTGTCGGTTTTCTGGAAGAAGAAGTAACCAGTCATTGAGTTTTTGATGACATCAAAGTCTGCTCCTACGTAGTTAGGTTGGGAGAGGATGCGGCAGGCTTCGTCACGGTTGACGAGTTTGCCTCCTTCTTCGGCATCGAGCCATTTACCTGCTTTGATGAGTGCTTTGGTGACTGCGATGTGGGTGTTTGGATTTGCGTCGGCCCAAGCTTTGGTGACTCCGAATACTTTTTCTGGATTGTTTTTCCAAATATCGTAGTTGGTAACAACTGGGACTCCGATCCCTCTATCAACAGCTTGTTGGTTCCAAGGCTCGCCAACGCAATAGGCTACGTTTTTACCAGACTCGAGGGTTGCAGGCATTTGTGGTGGAGGAGTGGTAGAGAGCTCGATGTCGCCATCGGTGAATCCTTTGAGGTCAGTAGAGGTATACATGCCGGGGTTGATGCCAGCTGCAGCGAGCCAATAGCGGATCTCATAGTTGTGGGTGGAGACGGGGAAGACCATTCCCATCGGAAGCTTTTTGCCATCCTCTTTGGCCTCATCGACGATAGGCTTCAATGAGTCGGCGGTAATGGGATGAGGAGGAGTGGGGCTGTCGAGCTTGTCGTCATTCTCCTGCATCTTTTCCCAAATGTCGTTGGAAACGGTGATGCCGTTTCCGTTGAGGTCGAGGGTGTAGGAAGTGACGATGTGTTCTTCGGTTCCGAATCCGATGGTGGCTGCGATGGGTTGTCCCGAGAGCATATGAGCCCCGTCGAGTTCGCCAGTGATGACGTTGTCGAGAAGTTGTTTCCAGTTTGGTTGGGCGATGACTTCGACTTGAAGGCCTTCTGCTTCGAAGAAGCCTTTTTCTTTGGCGATTACGATTGGAGCACAATCGGTTAGTTTGATAAATCCGAACTTGAGCTCGTCTTTTTCGACATCGAGAGGCTCTGCTAAGAGAGGAGTTAGTCCAGCTGCGATGAGCGCAGTGCTAAGGTATTTTTTTTTCATATATTTGTTAGTTTTCTTTTTCCCATCGAGGTGGGATTAGATTTGTTTTTGGGCTTCTTCAAAGATGTCCATGCGGAAGATGTTGTCTTTGGGAAGCTGTTGTTCTTTTTGGAGGAGTCCGGATAGGCGAACTCCATCACGAAGCCAGGAGGAGATTCTACTAGTGGGGGCATTGACTTCACGGTTGTAGAAGATGTGGAAGTCGGGGTAGGCGCGAGCTGCTTGACGGTTGGGTGAGGGGAGTCGACCGGTGAGGCTGTAGTTTAGAGGATCGCCTAAGATGTCCATTCCGGGTTCTTTTGCGAGGTAGGTTAGGATTTCGGGGTGGTTCTTTTTCTCCTGGCAGAATTTACAGGCTTCTAAGAGGGCAAGAGTGAGAGCTTGTAGGGCTTCTGGTTGGCTTTGTGCAAAGGTTCCGGTGGCGGCGAGAACTTTTTCAGGATGGCCGTTGGAGAGTTCGACCGAGTTGGAGGCGCACCAACCGATTTCACTTTGAATTGCGACAGAGTTCCAAGGTTCTCCGACACAGAAGCCGTCGATATGACCGTTAGCGAGGCTGCGCAGCATCGTTTCGGGGGGGAGGGAGATGACATTGATGAGGGGGTGGTTGGCCATGCGATTCTTTTTTAGCCAAAGCAGGAGAAGGGAATGGTGAGAGGAGCAGGGGTGGACGGCAGCTAAGTTGAGGAGGTTGTCTTTGGTGTAGTTTTGCTCAAGGAATTCGAGGAAAGAGCCTTTTTCGGAAAAGACTTCGTTGGGGATATTATTAGAGAGAGTGATTCCATTTCCGTTGGCACTGAGAACGAGAGGGACGATCATTTCCCTTGGAGTCGTTCCAATGCCGTGATGGATGGCCAAGGCTAGGGGGCCGAGGCATTGGGAGGCGTCTAATTCACCGTGAACTAGTTTTTCGCGAACGGTGGCCCAACCGGGTTGTTGAGTGGTTTTTACTGAGAGTTTATGCTTTTCAAAAAGACCGGTCTCTCTAGCCACAATAATGGGGGCGCAATCGATCAGCGGCACGTAACCGAGTTGAATTTCTTGTCTTTTTCGAGGGGGGGCTTCCGTGTTGGTAAGCGAGACCATGCAAAAAGCTAAGCCGTAGGTGTGCCAGACCCGCTAAATGGCATGTTTGGTGCTATGGGAAAGTCTCCCAACTTGAATGAACATAATTCATGTATCGTGAACTCCCAGACCTCAGACAAATACGTGCTTTCGTTGCATTAGCTGATACTCAAAGCTTTACGCGAGCAGCAGAATCTCTTTTTTTAACTCAATCGGCAGTCAGTCACTCGATTCGTAGCCTTGAGCAGCAGTTGGAAGTGCAGCTTGTCGAGCGATCGGGGAAGAAAATTGCTCTGACTCAGGATGGCGTGGTCTTTCTCAGAAGGTGCCGTTCGGTGGTGAGTGAGTTGGAGCAAGCGACGCAAGAGATGGAGGCGCTTAAGAGGTGGGGTCAGGGTCGGATTCGGCTCGGGGCGACTCATACCTTGTGCCAATATCTTTTGCCGACCGTTCTTCGCGAGTTCCGTGATTGTTTTCCGAGGTGCGAGATTCATATCGAATCTGGAGATACCGCTGATTTAGTAGGTAAGTTAGAGAAGGCGCAATTAGATTTGGTGCTTGGACTGGGAGGGCGAACTCCGAATTGGGTCAAATTTGTCCCTATTTTTAAAGACGAGTTAGTATTTGTGGTTTCCGCGCAGCATCCTTGGGCTACGAAAGAGAAAATTCCTCTGGAGGAGATCGGGGCGGAGTCGTTTTTGATTTATGCGAAAAAGAGTGAGACTTATCGTTTAATTCGAAATCATTTCGAAGATATGGGAGTGAAGTTGCGCACGACTTTGAATCTCGGTGCGATGGAGGCGATAAAGGAGATGGCCCGAGTCGGAATTGGAGTGGGAATCATTTCGCCTTGGGTTGCTAAGAAAGAACTTGAGCGTGGGCAACTGGTGCAGGTGCCGATTCAGAATAATCCACCGATGCGTGAGTGGGGTGTCTTTTGCCATGAAAGTAAAAAGTTATCTTTAGTGGAAGACACCTTTGTCGGAATTTGTGAAGTGACGGCTCGTACTTTTAATACGACTTTGGAAAACAAAGAAGCCGTCGACTTTCAGTCGACGGCTTCTGGGAGTTAATATTCTAGGACAGGTAGTTCTTTAGTATTTGTAGCTGAGGTCTACTGTGATCTGATTGATGTCGCTGAACTCGCTTCCACCATCGGCTTGGAAAAAGGCGCCTTTGATAAGTCCGGTTAGATTATCAGTGAACTTTTTCACGAGAACGGCATCGATTTCATAACCGTAAGGGGAATCAAGGCTGTCGTTCGTAAAATAGTGGAGGTGAGCTTTGAAGGTGATTCCTCCTGGGAGTCCGGTTTTGGTGTATTTGAGGTATCCATCAAAGATTCCGTCAAAGCCGTTCGCTTCGTTGAGGCCGACTTGTTGAGCTAGGAATGCATCGGCGAAACCGAAGTGGGCGTGAGCAGTTTGGAAGGGAGTTTTGAAGTCCTCTTGGGTCCAGTCGGCACCGACGGCGAAGTTACCGTAGTCGGTTTTAAGGGTATAGTGTCCGCGTGCGGAAACAGCATCATAATCACCATTTGCAAGTGAGCTATCACCTTCTTGGTAGGCAAACTCTAAGTAAAGGGGGCCAAAATCACCGAATATTCCGAAGCTATTGGATTCCCCTACTGCCGCGTTGTTATCGACATCAATGAGGTAGGCATACGCTCCTAGTTTGCCGATTTCGGCATCGTAGCTGAGGTCAATCAAATGGAAGTCTCCGGTAAATTCTGCAGCAGCGCCCAATGCATCGCTACCGAAGATTCGTTGAGCGCGCCATGAATAGACATAAGAGATGTTGAAGTCATCTTTGGTGTAACCGATTTGAGCAGCATCGAAGGTCTGTTCGTTTTGGCGCCACCCGACGTTTCCGATGTGGAAGGCGTCGTTGCGAATGATGCGTTGACGACCGCCTTTGAGGAGGATGCCGTCTTTTTTGTATTGAAGCCAAGCTCGGTTGATTTCTGCGCTTTCGGGGTCAGCAATGGGAGTTTGGTTTGGATCGTTGGGGGAGATGTTGGGCTGACCAACGGTGAAGTCGTCATGAATCGCGGTGGTGGCTTCGATTTCACCAAAGGCGGAAAATCCGTTGAAATTTCCGAGGGTGAGACCGAGACGTCCTCGGGCTGTTACTGAGGTAGAAGGGTCTTGGCCATCGATTTCGCGATACTCGAAGCGAGTCCGGATATCGACCGAAGGGGTGAGCCATTTGAAAGCGTTTGGACCTCCATCGGAAGTTGGTATTGGGGTGGGGGAGTCTTCAGGTGGAATGTATGTGAGGTCATCTTCGCCGGCGAATACCGAGGAAAGAAAACTCAAGGAAAGAGCGCTGACGGCTATGTGTGTTGGATTGCATTTCATTGGTTGTCGAATTCTCGAAAGCTTTTGGAATGCCAAGCGGAGTGATTTGGGGTGAAATGCATCCTTAAATTTCATCAGGAATATCATGATTCAAATTCATGGGTTGATTTAAGTGTATGATAGTCAATCGAATGAAGTGAGGGTTGAGAGGTTTGAGGTCTGTTAGGAGTTTGTTTTTAGGGAGGGAATTGCTTCACGATATTGGGTCACGGCTTCAGTCGTTGATGCTCCATGATTGGTTCTGGGAGTTGCGAAAGGGGGGACAAACCAGGGGTAGCTTCCTAAGAGGTCGGTGATGACGGCGATTTCTCCATGGGTGTTTCCTTGACCGCAGCCGATTCCGATAGTGGGGATAGAGAGAAGGGTAGAAAGGTCTTTAGCGACTGTTGGAATCACAGACTCGAGAACGAGTGCACAAATGCCGGCTTCTTGGAGAGCGAGGGCGTCTTCTTTGAGTTCGGTGATTTGTTTTTCGGTTTTTCCTTTTTTCTTATATCCGCCTTCTTCTTTGACTCTTTGTGGGAGCATGCCGAGATGTCCTACTACGGGAATCCCTGCTTTGATGATGGCTCGAACTTTTGAGATTTGTTTGATGCCGCCTTCGAGTTTGACTGCTTCGGCTCCAACTTCGGTAAGTTGTGTGGCATTGAGAACGGCGTCATCAGGAGTTGAGTAGGAGTGAATGGGGAGGTCTCCGACGAGGAGAGCATTTCGGCAGCCTCTGGCTGCAGCGGCAGTGTGATGGAGCATGTGCTCCATGGTGACGTGAGTGGTATCGGGGAAGCCGAGGACAACCATTCCGAGAGAATCTCCCACGAGGAGGAGATCGATTCCGGCCTCGTCGAGGAGTCTGGCGGTGGGGTAGTCGTATGCGGTGAGTGCTGAGATGGGGTTCTCGGGGTGAGCGGCTCTTGCTCTGAGTTCATCTGCTTTTTCTAGCGGAGACATAGGAAGAGCTTCGATCGAGGGAGGAGAAAGAGCACGAAGTTTTTGTGAGTTTCGGGTGAGATTCCGAAAGAGGGGGAGAGAAGATGGGTGAGGAAGTGAGGGGGGTGAGTGTGAATGCCGCGAAAGTCCCATAGGATGAGGGATTGACGCATTGACAGAAGGTGATTCGTCGGTAAACTTCGCGCCCTTGCGGCGTGAGGGAACCTTTCCCATGCGTCCAATAGGTGTAACTCACAATCCACGATGGCAACCGTAAAAAAGAAAGCGGCCAAAAAGGCTGCGAAAAAGTCGGCAAAAAAAGCAGTAAAGAAATCCGCAGCCAAAGGCAAATATGTCTATCTTTGGGGCGACGGTAAAGCCGACGGAGACGGCTCCATGAAAGCCCTCCTCGGAGGTAAGGGTGCGAACCTCGCTGAGATGAGTAAGATTGGAGTTCCTGTTCCTGCGGGTTTCACTATCACTACCGAGGTCTGCACTCATTACTACGATAATGGTAAAAAGTATCCCAAGACTCTTCAGGGACAAGTTGACGCCAATATCGCCAAGGTTGAAAAGATCATGGGCAAGAAGTTTGGTGATGTGAATAACCCACTTCTCCTCTCTGTTCGCTCTGGCGCTCGCGAATCCATGCCCGGCATGATGGATACGATTCTGAACCTTGGAATTAATGACAAGGTTGTCGAGGGTCTCGCAAAGAAAACTGGCAACCCTAAGTTTGCTTGGGACTCGTATCGTCGCTTTTTGCAAATGTATGGGAGCGTGGTCATGGAGGTCGAAGCGGAAGCTGGCGAACACCATGATCCCTATGAAGTGATTCTTGATAAGGCTAAGGCCAAAGCGAAGGTAGAGGATGACTCTGGTC
This sequence comes from uncultured Roseibacillus sp., assembly GCA_964618865.1. GTDB lineage: Bacteria > Verrucomicrobiota > Verrucomicrobiia > Verrucomicrobiales > Akkermansiaceae > Roseibacillus. The sequence goes on from CAZUEC010000040.1 coordinate 10,315, forward strand.
TTTCTGAAGACGATCTTCGTTGGGTGGTTGCTGAATTCAAAAAGCTCATCAAGAAGCGTTCGGGTAAAAGCTTCCCTGAAGACCCACGTGATCAGCTGACAGGTGCGGTGAACGCTGTTTTCAACTCTTGGAATAATGACCGCGCAATCGTCTACCGTCAGAAGTATGGTATTCCTGCGGCATGGGGAACTGCGGTGAACGTTCAGGCTATGGTCTTCGGAAATACCGGTAAGACTTCAGGAACTGGTGTTGCGTTCACTCGTGACCCTGCGACTGGTGAGAATGTTTTCTACGGCGAGTATCTCATCGATGCTCAGGGTGAGGACGTCGTGGCGGGAGTGAGAACTCCAAAGCCGATCGCGAAGATGGGTAAGGACCTTCCTAAGCCATACAAGGAGCTTCTTGCAATCCGCACCAAGCTCGAGAAGCACTTCCGTGATGTGCAGGACGTTGAGTTCACTGTTGAAGAAGGAAATCTTTGGATGCTTCAGACTCGTAACGGTAAGCGCACCGGTTTTGCGGCGGTCAACATCGCTCTCGATATGGTGAAGGAAA
>CAZUEC010000041.1:0-10846 GCA_964618865.1 uncultured Roseibacillus sp.
CTTAGAAGTATGCTGAGGACGAAAATGAGTGCGCGCATAGGAAAAGAGTTTAGAATGAAGAAGAGAGCAATCGAGCCTTTCTTTTTCAGGTAGCTTGGAGGGCAGAACTCTGCGCGTTATTCAAAAAAATTCGTTTTCGTTTTCTTTACAAAACGATTTTTTTTCCGTCGTTTTGTGCGCTTTCGTAGATGGCTCGGATGACGGTGACTGATTTGCGGGCTTCGTGAGCTGAGGTGCTGGGTTCACGTCCTTCGGAGATGGCGGTGACCACTTCTTCAAAGTTACGCTGATGTTGATAGAAGTTGATTGCGGAAGGGTCATTGGCTCCTAGACCTGCTTCCTGTCCTTTCATGTGATTGGAGAGGATTTGAGCGTCGCTGGGTTCTTCTTTCATGAAGTCCCAGGTTTCAAAAGCTTCGTCTGCGAGAAAGACTGAACCTTCGGTGCCTGCGAGTTGAACGCGAGCCGGGTGACCTTCTTTGGACCAGGTGCAGGTTGAGGCTTCGATCACTCCGCGAGCTCCGTTTTTAAATTCGATGAGAGCGACACAGTGGTCTTCTACTTCGATGTTTTGATGAGCTAGGAGGGCGGTGTTGGCTTGGACAGATTTGATTGGACCTGCGAGATAAATGAGGGCGTCTACGGTATGGATGGACTGGTTCATGAGGGCGCCGCCTCCATCGAGAGCCCAAGTGCCGCGCCAACCTGCGGAGTCGTAGTAGGCTTGGTCGCGATACCATTTGATGTAGGCCGAGGCAGAGGTGAGGGTGCCGAAGCGTCCTTGTTCGACTGCTGCTTTGAAGGCATCCATGCCAGGGTGAAAGCGGCGGTTGAGGACGGCGGCGAGAGTTTTTTGATTGGCTTGCGCGGCGGCGATGAGTTGGTCACATCGTTCGACGGTGACTTCGAGAGGTTTTTCGACAATGGCATGTTTACCGGCATTGAGAGCCGCCAAAGTGGGATCTAGGTGGGCGCCGCTCGGAGTGCCAACGGTTACGATTTCGAGATCGGGGTCTGCTAAAAACTCATCAATGTTGGCAAAGCCGGTGGCCCCATATTCTTGTGCGAGGGTGTCGGCTCGTTCTTGGTTGAGGTCAAAAACTGAATGTAAAGTTCCGCCTGTCATGGCGGCGATGGCTTTGGCGTGAAAGTGGCCGATCATGCCAGCGCCAACAATTCCGAATTTCATGGTAGAAGAGTTAAAGCTGGTCGGTGACTTTTGACAAGTCAGGCTCCTTCGAAGTTAGGGAAAAGCGGGGGTATCACTATTGACCGACTAGAGCGAGAATGGGCTGGGGATAGAGTCCGAGGAAAATGATTAAGATGGCGGCGGGATAGATGACGGCTTTCGTGGTGCTGGAGAGATAAATCTCTGGTCCGTTTTGAGAAGGGCTCCAGAACATGGAGCTGACGATTTTGAGGTAGTAGTAAAATCCAGCCACTACTCCGATAATGCCTGAGGCAACGGCGAGCCAGAGTTTTGGATTGATTGCGGCCTGATCGACTGCGGCTTGGAAGACGTAGAATTTACCATAAAATCCAACGGTGAGGGGGAGGCCGGCGAGAGCGGAGAAAACGATGGCTAGGGTCCAAGCGAGAGCGGGATGAGTTTGGCTGAGGCCTTTGAGGCTATCGATAGTTTCGGAGCCGGTGCTTTGACTGATAGATTGCATTGCGAAGAGAGCGGCGACGGTCATGATGAGGTAGGTGGCAAGATAAAAACCGATGATTTGGTAGGTGGAAGGGCCGGAGAGGCTTCCTTCTTTCCATGCGGCTAAGGCGAGGACGAGAGAGCCTGCATTTGCGATGGAAGAGTAGGCTAAAAGACGTTTGAAGTTGGTTTGAGCAATTGCTCCCAAGTTACCTAACAGTAAGGTGGCGGCGGCAATGATACTGAGAACGAAAATTGTTTTATCTCGAGTGATTTCACTGGTGATAAAAGGTTCAAGAATACGCATGGCGACGATGAATCCAGCTGCTTTGGAGCCAACCGAAAGAAAAGTGGTGGTGGGGGTGGGAGCGCCTTGATAGACATCTGGAACCCAAAGATGCATGGGGACTGCTCCTACTTTGAATGCGAGGGCGATGATGATGAGCGAGATGCCGAAGAGGATGCCATAAACATTTTTGGAGAGGTTGTTCTCATTGAGTCCCTCTGGAGAAAGGGCGTGGGCGATGCCTTCGAGGCTCATTGTGCCGGTCATGCCGTATATCCAGGCAATGCCGTATACGAGGAAGCCGGTGGAGAGGGCGCCGAGGATGAGGTATTTCACTCCTGCTTCCAGTGAGCCAACATTGCGGCGCATGTAAGCGACAAGGACGTAGAAGGTGATGGTGGTGAGTTCGAGGGCGACAAAGGCCATTACGAGGTCTTTGGCGGAGGCCATCCACATCATGCCGGCGCAGGCAAAGAGAGGGAGGGCGTAGAATTCACCGGTTCCTTCTTCGGAGCTGGGGTTGTCGGTGAAGCGGGCGAGGATTTTGCGGTAGTCTACTCCCATGAGGATGGTGAGGATGGTGATGACTAAGGCGAGGCCTTTAAAAAAGCGAGCGCTGGAATCGGAGGAGTAGAAGCGTTCCATTTCGGGGCCGACGGCGTCTTTGGCAAAGGTGAGAAGGATGAGGGTGAGAAGTAGTCCACCTGCAGCAGACCATCCGAGGTAGGCTTTTTTTTCACGAGGAAAAAAGGCCTCGGCTAAAAGGATGACGAGTCCAAGGACTACGACAAGGATTTCAAGATGAGGAAGCTGGAGTGACATGAGTGCGAGAATGTTTCGGAAAAATTACGGGGTCTCAATAGAGGCGGTCGTTGGAGCGAGTTTGGCGGGAGGCTCGTTGAAGAGGTTAAAAAGAAGGTTGGGGTAAATTCCTACTGCGAGGAGAGCGATGGCGAGAAGAAGGGCGGGGATTTTCTCATTGAGGGTGAGGTCACTGGCAGATTCGGTTGCTTTGACAGGTTCTCCATGAAAGATGCTTCGAATGGCGCGTAGCATGTAAATGGCAGAAATAACGACTCCAAAGATGGCGAGAATGGTGCCGATTTGAACGATGCCGAGAGGTTCTCCGACGACCCAATTTTTGAAGCCGGAGAGAAAGACGGCGGCTTCTCCTGCGAAGTTGGCAAGACCGGGAAGACCGATGGATGCCATGCCCGCGAGTCCGAAGAGGAAGGCGAGGTTGGGGGCAGATTTGGCAAGTCCGCCGAGTTCTTCCATGCGGAGACTGCCGGTTCGTTCGTTGATTTGGTCGGAGAGGGCAAAGAGGAGGGCGATGGAGACTCCGTGGCCGAACATGAGAATAACAGCGGCGGGAAGAGCGATGGCGTTGATTTCGGTGGAGCCAGCTGCGCTAAGAGCGGCAATGGCAAGGAAGATGTAGCCCATGTGCATCACTGATGAGTTTGCGAGCATGTTATCGAGGCGTTTCTGGTTGATGGTGATGAAGCCGACCCAGAGGATGTTTCCGAGGAGAAGGACAATGAGTGGAGTGAGCCAATACTTCATTCCTTCGGGGAGGAGGGGCATGAATTTGAGGAGTCCGTAGAGTCCGAATTTTTTGAGAACGCCGGCATGTAGCATCGCAATCGGAGTCGGGGCTGAAGCGTAGGCTGGAGCGGCCCAAGAGTGGAAAGGAAAGAGTGAGACGAGGACTCCGAATCCGACAATGAGGAGGGCTGCGATGCCAATTTGGTCTTTGGTTTCGATTTGTCCTGCGAGGATGTCTTTGAAGAGGAAGGTGGAGGAGCCGGTTGCTGTTACCAGCCAGAGAAGTCCGGCGAGGAGGATGATGGAACCAAAGGCGAGGTAGAGGGTGAGCTTCCAGGCGGCGGTCTTGCGGTCGCCTTTACCGAGAATACCGATGATGAGGAAGGTGGGGATGAGGGCGAGTTCGTGGAAGGCGTAAAAGAAGAACAAGTCGGTGGAGAGGAAAGAGCCTAAAGCTCCCAGTGAAATGAGAAGAATGGAGGAATACCAGAGGCGTTCTTTTCCTTCGGGGCATTTTCCTGCCAAGATTGCGGCGATGGTGACGATGGTGGTGAGAAGGACCATGATGACGGACATGGCGTCGGAGAGGCCGAGGGAGAGGGAGATGTTTGGTTTGGCGAGGATTTGGAGAGAGAATTCGCCGAGGGAAGAATCATGACCAGCGTTCCAGTAGATGGCGGAGACGAGTGCGATTCCAAGGTTACCGATTGCAGCTAAGAGAGCAATGTTGCGAGCGGGTCCGCCAGCGATGACTCCCACGAGGGCGACGAGTGGGAGGGCGAGAATGATGATGAGGAATTGGTCAAACATGGTGGTTTGGGAAAATTGAGTGAGTCGGGACTAAATTTTGGAGAAAGTTCATTCCATTCCTATTTCACGAAGACGGTGAGGTAGATGATGAGGAGAATACCTACCCCCATGAGGAGGGTGTAGGTTTGGATGGACCCTGACTGCGTTCGGTTAAAGAATTGTCCGAGGGCGGAAGTGCAGCGTGCGAGCCCGCCTACGATCAGGCCACCAATGATGAATTCGTCGATGAATTCAATGACGGCGGCTTTGACGTTGACGGCATATTTGACGAGTAGGCTATAGCCTTTGTCGACATAGAAGCTGTTGGCGAAGCATTTGGAGAGGGGGTTGTTGGCGAGGATATCGCGGTCTTTTTTGAAGTAGAAGAGATAGGCTAAGGCGGCTCCGACGGCGAAAGCTCCTATGGAGGCGAAGAGTGGGGTTCCGAATTTGAGGGGAACGTGGTGAAAGAGTGGTGAAATGGCTTTGGCGACGGGGGGGAAACCTGAGATTACGGCAAAAGTGGCTAATATGGCTAAGGGAACCCACATTAATGGGCCTACTTCTTTTGCTTCTTCTGCATGTTTGGATCGAGGATTGCCTAGGAAGACGACGAAGAAGAGTCGGCCCATATAAAAGGTGGTGAGAATGGCAACGACGACGACTAGGATGAAGAGGGAGAAGTTCTCATGAAGAGTTTCGTGTAGGATTTGTTCTTTGGAGAAGAAGCCGGCAGTGAAGGGGAAGCCCGCGAGGGCGAGGGTGCCGATTAAGAAGGTGAGAGTGGTGAGGGGCATTTTTTTGGCGAGGCCTCCCATTTGCCAGATATCTTGCTCGTGGTGGCAGGCGTATATGATGGCTCCGGAACCGAGGAATAAGAGGGCTTTGAACCAAGCGTGGGTGTAGAGGTGGAACATGGCGGTATCGGTCGAGTGGCCGTGTGCGATACCTAGGACGAGGACCATGTAACCGAGTTGAGAGAGGGTGGAATAGGCGAGGATTTTTTTAATGTCCGATTGTTGGGTGGCCATGAGTGCGGCAATCAAAGAGGTGAATCCTCCGAGATAGGCGATGGTGTTGGTGGACCATTTCGGGAAGGCTGCGAAGTCGAATTCGATGGAGAGGAAGACGCGGGCCATCATGTAAACTCCGGCGGCGACCATGGTTGCGGCGTGGATGAGGGCGGAAACGGGAGTGGGGCCTTCCATGGCATCTGGGAGCCAGACATGAAGGGGGGCTTGCGCGGATTTCCCTACGGCTCCGCAAAAGACGCAGAGGAGTGCGGCGCCCATGATGCCGGTAGAAGCTTCCGAGCTGAGTTTCATGTCTTCGAAGGTGAGGGTGCCTGCTAAAATCCAGAACATGAGGATCCCAACCATGAAGCCGAAGTCTCCGATTCGATTGACACAGAAGGCTTTCTTGGCGGCGTCGGCAGCAGAGGCTTTGGTATACCAATGGCCGATGAGAAGGTAGGAAGAGAGTCCTACTAGTTCCCAAAAGATGAAGGTCATGATGAAGTTGTCTGCGAGGACGATTCCGGTCATGGAGAACATGAAGAGAGAGAGGCCGCAGAAGTAGCGGGCTTTCGCTTTGTCGTCGGCCATGTAGACGAGCGAGAAGATGTGGACGAGGGAGCCAACGCCGGTGACGACCAGCATCATTTTGCGGGCCATGCTATCTAGGAGGAGGCCGATGTTGAGGTGAAAGTCGCCAAAGCTAGCCCAATGGAGAACGCAGGCTTCTGGCTTTTCTTGGAAAAGAAGAATGATGGTGAGCAAGAGGGTCGCTAAGGCTGATCCCGTTGCGATCAAGGCGGAGAGGTGGGCGTTCTTTTTGAGGCCAAGATGAATGGCAGTGGCGCTGAGAAGAGGGAGGATGAGGAGGAGCCAGGGCATGATTGTGTTAATTTTGTCCTAAATATTTCTTTAGCCTCTCATCGATTTGAGGTCTTCGACGTCGATGGTTTGGCGGGCGCGATAGAGGGCGACAATGATGGCTAAGCCAACTGCGACTTCGGCGGCAGCTACAGTGATGATGAAGAAGACGAGAACTTGTCCATCATAGTCAGGAAGGCCGTCGAAGTCGTTGAGATGAAAGCGAGAGAATGCGACGAGGGTGAGGTTGGCGGAAGCGAGCATCATTTCCAAGCACATGAAAATGACGATGATGTTGCGTCGCACGATGACTCCTGCGAGGCCGATGGCAAAAAGGATGCCGCTGACCATGAGGTAGTGTTCGAGATTGATGGCGTTCACGAGAGAGGGTGTTTGAGTTGGCGAGTGTTCAGTTCCGTTCAGTTCCGGCTAGGGGTTTCGTTCTTTTTGGAAAGGACGACGACTCCGATGGTGGCGACGAGAAGAAGGACACCCATAATTTGAAGAGGAAGGTTGTTGCTAGTGCCTTGGCCATCGGCTCGGCCGGCGAAGACGGTGCGGCCAATGAGGTGGACGTCAGGGAGTTGGCCGTCTTCGAGATTGGACTGAATTTTACTGACGGGGATGTCCGATGGAAGGGGGGCTGCGTCTGCGCTTTCGTTGTCTTCGGCATTGAGCTTGGCAGCTTTTTGATGAGCAAGAGCAGCTCTTTGCAGGTCGAGTGGTTTTTTGAATTGTTCGCCAGCTGTTCCTCCTAAATCGCCTCCGATGAGGACTCCTAATATTTGAAGCAAAAGAACGCCGGGGACGATGGCAGCAGCGGCCATGTTGAAAGGTTGGTAAATTCTCTTTTCCTCGGTTTTGAGGTCTAGGAGCATTATGATGAAGATAAACAATACCATGATGGCGCCGGCGTAGACTAGGATTTGAATGATGCCAACGAAGTAGGCGTTTAGGCCAATGAACAAGGCGGCTAACCCAACAAATGAACCCACCATCCAGAGTGCGCTGGAGACTGGGTTTTTAGCGATCACCATTGCGCAGGCGGAGACGACTGCAAGGAGAGCGAAGAGGTAAAAGAAGATAATTGGCATCGGAAGTCTGGCTGAAAGTGTTTTACTTAAGTTCGTTCCACTTATTGACGAGACCGACGCGTTGGCCTCCGATTTCGTAGAGTTTGTCTTTATCGTGGACCATCTCTTCGCGGCTGAGGCCGGTGATGGCGTAATCTTTGCGCAGGTAGATGGCTTGCTCTGGGCAAACTTCTTCGCACATGCCGCAGTAGATGCAGCGAATCATGTCGATATCGAATTCTTTTGGACGTTTTTCGACTTTAGCCCAGGCGTCGTCGGAGGGGATTTCTCCGGGGGTGATTTTGATGGCCTTGGGGGGGCAAATGAATTCACAAAGTTGGCAGGAGACGCATCGTTCGCGGTCTTGTTCGTCGGTGACGAGGGCGGGTGCGCCACGGTAGTATTCGGGGAGTTCTTCGTCCCATTTTTGCTCGGGATATTGCATGGTGACGCCCAATCCGGAGGATTTGAGGGTGTCTGCGCCTCGGGTTTTGCCGATTAGGGATTTGAAGGCGTGTCCGAGTGTGATGAGGAAGCCTTTGAAGATAGCCGGCAAGGTGAGTTTCTCGCTGATCGAGAGCTTCGGGCGTTGGAGTTTGACGACGGACATTGGTGAAAGTGGGCGAGAGGATTCGAGATGACTATTAGTTCGCGGGCGTAGGCTTCGCTTTAGGTGAGGTGGCTTGTCGTTTGCCGGGTCCGATTTGGTTGTCGACGGTCTTGGCGAGGGTGAAGACGAAGACGGAGAAGATTCCGAGGCCAAGGAGAGAGGCAATAAAGGCGGTCTGGCCGATGGCTGGGAGGGCGATGAGTAGGGCGGTGAGAACGATGTTGATGAGGGCAAGTTCGAAGAAGATGACCCAACCGAGCTTCATTAATTGGTCGTAACGGAAGCGAGGGATGGACCAACGGACGAGGATGAAGAAGAGGATGAAGGCGATTACTTTGCCGAGGAAGACGCCCATGTGAAGAAGGGAGGCCCAGAGTGAGAAGGCTCCAGTTTGGCCGTCGGCGAGTAGTTTCGAGTCGAGGCCAAAGGGGAGAGACCAACCTCCGAGGAAGAGGGTGACGATTAAGGCGGAACCGATGACCATGGCGGCATATTCGCCGAGGAAGAAGAGGGCGAACTTCATGGAAGAGTACTCTGTGTGATAGCCGCCGACGAGTTCGGTTTCACATTCTGCGAGGTCGAAGGGGGTGCGGTTAGTTTCGGCGAAGATGGAGATGGTGAAGATGATGAAGGCGAGCATCATAGGAATCCACAGAATCATTTGTTGCTTGCCGCCTGCATCCCAGAAGCCGTTGTCCCAAATCATGCCGCCTTCGTTCCAGAGTGGAAGAAGAAGCCAGCCATTAACGGATTGTTCCTGTACGATGCGACCGAGGTTGAGTTCTCCAAAGACGAGGAGGACGGGGATGATGGAGAGACCGAGTGCGATCTCGTAAGAGATCATTTGAGCGGAAGCACGAATGCCGCCCATGAAGGGGAATTTTGAATTGGAGGCCCATCCTGCGATGGTGATTCCGTAAACGGCGAGTGAGGAGATGGCAAAAATGAAGAGGGGGCCGACGTTTAGGTCGGCGATGGCCATGGAGAGAGCTTGTTCGCGGCCTTCGAGGTGAATGGGGCTAGCGAAAGGAATGACTGCGATGGTGATGAGGGAGGGGACCATGGTCATGCAGGGGGCGAGCCAGAAGAAGTGTTTGCGGACGTGACCGGGGGTGAAGTCTTCTTTGAGGATGAATTTGAGGCCGTCGGCGATGGGTTGGGTGAGTCCACCGAGGGGGAGTTTGATGTCATTCTTAAATCCTAGAATACTAGTAGGAATCATTGTTCGGTTGGGGCCGACTCGGTCTTGAATGATGGCTGAGAAACGACGTTCGGCGTAAACGGCGTAGGCTACAAAGGTGAGTACTACGGTGAAGTAGAGTCCCATTTTGATGACGGTAGCGATGAGGAAGGCGAGGTCCATGAGTGAGGTGGAAAAGGTTTTACCGCAAAAGAAGGCGGTTAAAATGGGTGTCTTGCATTAACCAACGATTTCACGATTTTCGATACGTTTTCGTTCTTTTTCTAGGAGAGGAATGGTCTCGCCGGTCTCGGTGATTTGAATGCCGTGGTCGCCGATTTTTTGAAGAGTGAGGTCTTTGAAATCTGAGATTTCGTCGGCGAGCATTTGAAAGACGTCTTGGATTTTCTGAGGCTTGGGTGCTTTCGGGTTCAGTTCTGCTAGGAGGGCGGCGAGGATTTCCCAATCGGGCGATGCTTCTCCGGGAGGGAGGATGGCGCGATTGAGGCGTTGGAGGCGCCCGGTGATGTTGACCATGGAACCACGCTTTTCGGCGAAGCTGGCTCCGGGAAGAACGACGTGTGCTCGTCCAGCGGTGTCGCAGGAGAGGATGTTGAGGACGACGAGGTGTTCGATTTTGGTCAGGTCGTCGGGGTGGTAACCTGATTCGATGACGTCTTCTCCGATGATGAGGGCGGCTTTGATTTTTCCGGCCTGAATTTTATCTTTGATTTTGTCGAATCTTTCAAAGGGGTCGTCATCGAGAATGAGTCGAGCTCCGGCGGCGTTGGGATTGCGGTCGGCGCTGACGAGTTTGCCATCAGATTTGCTGATGCGGTTGATGAGGACGAGATTTTTGGTGCCAAGAGTTTCTTTGAGCTTTTTGACGAGGAGGAGTTCTTCGTTTGTTCCGCGTGCGGAGGCGATGATGGCGATTTCTTTTCCGCTGAGGCCTTTGAATCCTGCGGCGGCTTTTTGGACGGCATCCGCGAGGGTGGTTGGGCTGTGCTTTTTGTCGGCAGAGCTATTTCCTTTCGTGATTAGGGGAGCGGTGAGGCGAAGTTCGCTGTGGATCTCGTGGAAAGCGAGGCGGTGGCTGTCGGGCATCCATGCGGAGTTGACTTCGTTATTCTCGCGGGGAGTGATGCGGAAGATTTCGTTGCCTCGGGTCCAGATGGAGGTGTTGCAGCCGGTGGCGCAGTTGACGTCGATGGAGGGGGTTTCTTTGAGAAACCAGACTCTCATTTGGAATCGAAAGTCATTGCTAGTCAATGCCCCTACGGGGCAGATGTCTACGGTGTTGAGTCCGTAGTTGTTATCGAGTTTGCGGCCAGGGTGGACTGAAAGAGTGGTGTGGGTGCCGCGATCGGTGAAGCCGAGAACGGGATCGTCGGCGACTTCGTCCATGAATCGGACGCAGCGGCTGCACATGATGCAGCGTTCGTCATCGAGGCGAATACGGGGGCCAATATCGACGTTTTTAGGCTTTTTGACTTTGTTTTCTTCGAAGCGGGAAGTGCCGCTGCCGTGTTCGACGGAGAATTCCTGAAGGGAGCACTCACCGGCTTGGTCGCAAATTGGGCAGTCGAGGGGGTGGTTGATGAGAAGGAATTCCATCACTCCTTCGCGGCATTTTTCGACTAATTCGCCACCGGTGCGAATGCCCATGTTTTCGGCGACGGTGTTGGCGCAGGCGATGACGGGTCGGGGCATCCATCCGATTTCCTGATAGCCATTGTCGTCGTATGAGGGGTCTTGACCGGGCGCGAGGCGGGGTGGCATGCCCATCTGTACCAAGCACATACGACAATTTCCTGGGGAGGAGAGTTTGGGAT
>CAZUEC010000042.1:0-10701 GCA_964618865.1 uncultured Roseibacillus sp.
GAGGAGCGAAGTTCTCCTCGGACGACTCGGTATGCAAATCTGGCCCGTGCGTTTGTTGACTCGGAGGGAGCGTTATTTCTATGATGATTGTCGCGCAACACTCGCGCTAGACCGCCGTTATATCACTCGGGACAAACGAAGCGAAAAACACCGATAGAATCAGGCATTAAAGCCTTAACCTGACGCGAATGAGTAGACGGCAAGGAAGTTGTCATGGTCTTCATCACAAACAACTTGAAGTGGGCGGCGAGCAGCGTAGGAGAACTTTATCAGGCCCGCTGGGGCATTGAGGTGTTTTTCAAACAAATCAGACAGACGCTCAAAGTTTGCGATTTTCTTGGGCACAGTAAACACTCCCACCAAACGGGTAAATTATTAGCCTTGGATGACTTGTCTGTGGCCGTGAACTCGATTTGACAAAATTTGCAAGAGAGTAAAATTCTTGAAATCATAACGAATTTCTTATGCCTACTACGCAAAATATCAGCATGACCGATGAGCTGGCCGCCTTTGTTGCCGAGCAGGTTGAGAGTGGTGATTTTGCCTCCATAAGTGAGGTTTATCGGGAAGCTCTGCGCACGTTTCGAGATCGAATCGAAACTCAGAAGAAGTATCACGAATTTGTTTCGACCAAGTTAGCAGCTAGTAAGGATGCGTATGAGAGGGGGGAATACGTCTCGATTGAGAGCCCTGATGAGCTTTCCTCTTTCATGTCGTCGATCCGTTTGGAACTTGAGTCAGAGTATGCGTAAATTTTATCTCACTCACCCCGCGCGAGAAGATATTAAGCAGGCTTTGCGGGTGAGTTTTCAAAAACATGGTGGTCGTGCTCAGAAGAATTACGAGGAGCTGATTCTTGTTGCTCTGGAGCATTTAGGAGCCATTTAATCACCCACTGATCCTCTGTGCTCTGCCGAGTTTAAAGAAGATCTGTGCTATCGAGCCTATCATTTGTGGCATGCGAAATCAGAAGCCGCGAGAAGGGGATTCAAGGTGAAAAATCCTTCTCACGTTCTTTTCCACGAAGTGACTGAAAAAGAAATTATTGTTCATGCCCTGATTCCGGAGATGCGTGATTTTGTACGCCATTTACCGTAGTCAAGAGCGTGGTTCGTTCTCTGATGAACTAAAGACCTATTTTGTTAGTGATGTATTATTTTCGGAGTTCGGTGATTCGATTCACAAGGATTTGCGCGGCGGCTTGGCGTGGTGACGTCGATACGCTTCGAGCATTTCCTCGAAGAGTTGATTGAGTTGGAGGTCAGGCTCAGCGGCGTAGGTGTGAAAGGCTTTTCGTTATTCAGGAGAGAGCTTGACCGTCAGCGAGACGTTTTAACTACTCGACGGCTTTTCCAAGTTTGCATTGGTTTGGCTCATTGGGGGAGGCTCCGACGAAGATTTTCTCAAGAAGACTTTCTTGAATCAATCGGTCGAGAGTTCGGATTGAAATTGAAAGGAGTTTTACTGCGACTGTCTTAGCCAAGAGCCAGTCGGAACTAGCAGGGGGGGCAACGAAGGGAGTTTGATTCATTATTGAGTATTACGCTGGAAGGGGACGGGTTGTCCGAGAAGGGGAGAGCTTTTTGGAAATTGCTTTGGGAAGATAAACTATTTCTCCGTTTCCTCAGGCTATCTGAGAGAGGAAAAGCACTATCTTGAGAGGGGTTAACTTGAGCCATTTAGAGTCAAAGGAGGACAGATGAAAGTAGCCAGTTTGTAGCTAGCATTCTTTCCGTGGGCAAAAAGAAAGGACTTACGATTTCTCGTAAGTCCTTTAAAGAGATGGTGCTCGAGGGGGGAGTCGAACCCCCACGTCCGCAATGGACACCAGATCCTTAGTCTGGCGCGTCTACCAATTCCGCCACCCGAGCTGCTAGTGGGCGGCGAGTGTTAATGGGCCGAAGTGGAATTGGCAAGCGAATCTTGAAATGAAAATCAGAAAAATTGCGGATTTGGGATTTTTTTAGGATGAAATTTATTCGGCGTTCGGTTGAGAGGGGGGGGCTGATTTCACAAGCTTACGAATGACGGGGCCTAGAGTGAGCCCTTGAACGGCGATGGAGAAGATGACCACGACGTAGGTCATCACTAAAAAGAGGTCGCGATAGTCGTTGTCTTTGGGCAGGCCAAGAGCCAAGGCGACGGAAATGCCACCACGGATTCCTCCCCAAGTTAAGACGCGGATGACGCCTGGAGAGAAGGTGCGGGTGTGTTTGAGGAGAGTGACGGGAAGCCAAACGGCGAGGAATCGAGCGGTGAGGCCAATGAGGATGGCAACGAGACCGGCAGTGATGGCTGGGCCGCTTAATTTAAGAACGAAGAGTTCGAGGCCGATGAGGAGGAAGAGGACGGCGTTGAGTATCTCGTCTACTAATTCCCAGAATTTGTCGAGATGGGCGCGAGTGACGTCACTCATGGCAAGGAGGCGGCCTTGATTGCCGATCATGAGGCCGGCTACGACCATGGCGAGGGGGCCGGAGATGTGCATGGCGGAGGCTGCGCGATAGCCTCCGGTGACGAGGGCGAGAGTGATGAGGACTTCGATCTGATAGTTGTCGATGGAGCGAATGAGATAATAGGCGGCTAAACCTGTGGCGGCTCCCCAAAGAACGCCTCCTCCAGCTTCGAAGAGGAAGAGTTTGGCGATGCCAAGCGCACCACTGTCACCGTGGGAGCCATGAGGGTCTCCGCCATGTCCGCCGTGATCACCAGAGTTCACCGCGAGGCCGAGTAGGGCGAGGTAGACAACGACTCCGACTCCGTCGTTGAAAAGGCTTTCTCCGGTGATTTTGGTTTCGAGGGATTTGGGTGCTTTGGCGCTTTTTAAGATACCAAGGACCGCAACGGGGTCGGTGGGCGCTACCATGGAGCCAAAGACGAGGCACCAGATGAAGGGGACTTGATGTCCGAAGAGTGGAAAGAGGTAATAAAAGGCTCCTCCGACTAGAAAGGTGGAGAGGATCACTCCGAGGCTTGCGAGGATGGCAACGAGGCGTTTTTGGTCTTTGAGGTCATTGATGTTGACGTGGAGAGCCCCTGCAAAAAGGAGATAGCTCAACATGCCTTGCATGAGGGTGGTATCGAAATCGATGCTTTCTACGAAATGGTCGGCGGCGTTAGAGATGACGAGGAAGTGGTCTCCAAAGAGAATGACGAGGATGCTGAAGAAGAGCCCAATCAACATGATTCCAATGGTGGTCGGAAGCTTGATGAAGCGATGGTTTACATAGCCGAAGACTGCGGCGAGGGTGAGAAGGATGGCGGAGGCATCAAGAAAGTTCATCGGAGGAGAAGGTTAGGAGATCGACTGGGTCTTCCAAGTCCGAACCTCGCCTTGTGTCTGTGGATTACGAGCCGGTGCTTTGAAACCGATCTGCAATCTGGGGTTTCATCACAAGGATGATGGTGAAGATATCAAGAATCGTTCCTAGGGGCATGTTTAGGCAGTTGATGCTAGAGAGGATGAGGAGGAAGGTGCGGTTTTTCGATGAGTTCTTCTTTTCTCAGGTTTTGTTTTTGAACAATTTTTTCTCGCCTATTTCTGTAATTCTATTTGAAGAGTAGGCTAGCTACTCTGATTCGAATTTTCAAAAAATTGAGTCTCTTAAATTTTTTGGGTTGGTAACGAGAGGGTTCTCATTTTTGGTTGGCCGATGCAAAGGCCTGTGCTTCCTCTGGGACTAGGTCTTTCCAGCGAGTGTCTCCTTTTTCCTGAAGGCTTTGAAGGTCTCGTGGGGTCCAGTCTAGGTGGTCGGGGTGGCCACAAGGGAGGTTGATGATGTATTCATTGCTCTGTAGGAATTCGTAAAAAGATTGGAACTTGGGAGGGGTTTCGAAATTTTCGCTGGTGATTAATTCTCCGGTCTGGCGGTTCTTCCATGGCGAAACGAGAAGGCGGACTTGTTCTTTGAGGAGGCGTCCAAAGGATTCTAGGATGCCGCCGTCGAGATGTTGAGACCATTTCTCTTTGAAGAATTCATTGAGAATGCCGATGGAAAGAATGACGCCGACGGGTTCGGAAGTGTAGCGGCGAATGACGGCGATGATGCGGTAGAATTCAGCGCAATTTGAGATGAGAACTGTTTTGCCTAGGGCTTGAAGGGCATCGACTCGGTTGAGGAAGTCGAGGTAGTCGATCGTTTCGCCACGCAGGAGGTTGTTCATGGAGATTTCACAAATCTCGAGTGCGTTTTCTCCGGTGTGGGGAAGGAGGTTGGCTTGTTCCAGCATATCAAGATGAAGCTTGGTGACTGGATTGAATGATCCGCGAAGAAGGAGGACTGGACGTTTGTAGAGGATTTCTGCGGCTTGAACGACTTCGCCATCGGGTAAGAACATGGCGGTTTGAGTGAGTCCGCCGGTGACTAGTTGAAGAGCGCAGATGCGGTTGTCGATGTATTCAAATGGTTCTCCCAAGAATTTGAGCATGTCGATTTCCACGCGACCGGGTGCGATGTTATCTATTAAGCTGGCGACAAAGTCTTCAATGGATTCTCGATGATTGAAGGAGCTGTGTATGAGGTTGAGTCCTACGATGCCAAGTGCTTCCATTTGGTCGACATTTTCGTCATCGAGGAGGCGCACATGGAGGATGATGTCTCCGGGAGGTCCTCCGGGTTTGGTCTGAAGGCGAAGTCCCATCCAGCCGTAGCATTCGCCAGTGTCTTGATAGCCACGGGCGCGGACGGTGTTGCAGTAGGAGAAGAAGGTTGAGTTGTCTCCGCGTTCTTCAGTGAGACGGTTGGTGAGTATTTCGTATTCATGGTCAAGCATGGCTTTGACCCGTTCGCGTGAAACGTATCTACTGGATTTTCCGTAAATGGCATCACTCATTGTCATGTCGTATGCCGAGATCGACTTGGCGACAGTGCCTGCAGAAGCGGATGCTCGGAAAAACCAGTTGGCGACTTCCTGTCCGGCTCCAATTTCAGCGAAGGTTCCGTAAATGGAGGGATCGAGGTTCAGTTGTAGTGCTTTATCCAGTGAAGTCATGGTGGGTGGGGGCAGTGATTAGAGTCCTAGGACCCATCCTTCTTGGATTATGTCGGTGATGAGGACTTGATCGCCGGAGACGGCTTGTTCGGGGAATTTGATTTTGATGATGTGAGTGGCAGGAGGTTTTTTTGAATTTGGGAGTTGGGAGTTGAGCGGTGAATCTACGGGGAGGTATCCGAATAGGACGGTTTCGTCTGAGCTACGCGCTAGTCGGTAGCAGGTCCACTTTGAGCTGTCGCTAAAGTTGAAGTTGAAGTAAAAGTCTTGGTTTGCGCGGACGCGGACGAGAGTAGGTTGTTTGGTTTTCTGTTCGATGAAAGTTTCCCAAGGTGTTCCGCAGTAGCCAACCCAACTTTCCCAGTCAACCAAGGGGCCGTTATCAGTGATTTCGACTGCGATGGGGCGGGAGGAGTAATCTGCGAGGACAACTTGGAAGCTGGTGAATTTTTTCGAGATTTGAGTAATGCCTGTTTCGTCGATGGTGAGGGAGGGGGAGGGTTGGTAAGGACTATTTTGGTAGTGTTTTCGGATTAGAGGCATGACGCGCTCTGAATGTCGGATCAAGGGGGCCAGTTCTTCGATTGTTTCGCAATTCAAGAATTTGGAAGCGGCTTGTCTGGCGAGGACGATGTCATCTCTTCCTAGTTGAATTAAGCTTTCTGTGTTGCTGGTAGATGAGGGGGTGGTGAGGTCTTCGCTTGATATGCGTTGTTCGTTTCCAAATATGCGAGAGTTGTTGAAGCGTTCCTTTAGGAGGAAAAAAATGGCGGTGGCCAAGACGGCGGTGAAGATGAATAAGAAAGTGAGGATGATTCCGCGAGAGTTTCGCTGGTTCGCTGAGTTTTCTGAATCGTTGTGATCCCACTGGGTGCTAGTGGAAGCGGTCTTTTTCTTCTGAACTTTTCGGCGTCGTTTAGCTTGAGGTTGGGTCCCTTCAGCGTGATTAGAAGCTGAGTTCTCTGGGGGTAGGGTTTGAGCAGGCGTGGGGGTGTGAGTTTCTTCTTTAGGATGCTCAATTTTTATTTTGCTCTCGCAGAGTGGGCAGGTAACTTCGCCGGTTTGATTACGAGGTGCTCGAAAAAGGCCTCGGCAGGCTGGGCACATGAAAGGAGTCCAAGCTTCTTGGAGGGTCAAAGGTTCCGGTTCGTTCATAATTCATCAGAGATCTGGATCCTCGGGGGAGGGCGGAGTCGAATTCTTGCTTCGTGTGACCCGCGTCTTGTTTCTCGAGGAGTGAAGACCGCTTTCTGAAGTTCTGTTTTTTCCTTTTCTTCTTCAAGACTTTCTTCTTTGGCAGGGGTGGGGGTTTTTGATTCGTAGGGGTCATCGCCTAAGAGGGCGGTGGCGAGGACTGGAATGGGAGTGGCGGAGAGCCTGCGTTGGCGTAATTCGTTGGTGTCGGGGGAGAATTCGGCGGAAGAGGGAACTCCTCCGGTTCCGTGCAGGGGGCAGAGTCCTACTGCGGCTTCTCCGACTCGAAGGTATTCGGGGTAGGAGGTTGAGACGAGGGTGGAGCCTAAATCGGGGTCAAAAACGCTGTCGTAGCAATAGCGAGTGACTTTGCGACCGGATTTAGTGCAAAGAGCGACTTGAGAGAGGGTTGCGGGAGGTTTGAGTCGTTCTCCTGGGAATTGGTTGGCGACGGTGTTCATGACTTTGGCCCAGATGGGGAAGGCGAGTTTTTTGGAGAAGACGGAATCTTTAGCGGAGGCGAGCTGATGAATGGGCTTTCGACCTTCGAGAAATCCGAGCCAGACTCCACAGGTTACTTTTCCGTTGTATCCTACGGTCCAAGCATCTGAGAAGTTGTGATTGGTGCCGGTTTTGACTGCGGCGAATTCTGGTTCTACTAAGGAGCTTGCTCGATCTGAGAGGTTTCCATGTTTGATGGTGTCGGAGAGAATGGAGTGTAATTGGTAGGCGGTGGCGGAGCTGCAGAGTTCTTTGACTTCAGATTTCGAACGAGGGGCGAGATAGATTTCTTCTCCTTCGGCATTGATGATTTTTTCGATGTAGTAGGGTTGTTGAGGTGCTCGGCCATTTCGTGAGAATGAGGAATACATGCGGCAGACTTGCCAGAGGGAGTTTTGCTCCCAGCCCAAAAGGAGGCGGGCGAGCATTTCCCCAGATTCGAGGGGAAGGCCAAAAGATTTGGCTTGAGCGGCGACGGTGGAGATTCCGACATCGACTCCGAGGCGGACACTGGCGGCAATTTTGGAATTGCGGAGTGCTTTGCGGCAGGTCATTTCGCCTTCGTAGATGGGGTCGACGATTTCCGACCCCCATTCTCCTAAAATTCCTTCGGAACCGCCGAGAGCAACTTCGCGTGCATCCATGGGGAGGTCGTTGACTAGGGTTGCGGGTGAGCGTCCATGCTCGAAGGCTGCGGCGTAGACGACGGGAAGAAAGGCGGTGCCGATGGGGCGTCGTCCGGATTCGATAAAGTCGTATTGATTGTGTAAGAATTCGCGGCCTCCGACGTGGGCGACGACTGCGCCAGTGTCGCTATTGGTAACGATGATTGCTCCTTGGAGATACTTTGGAGCGGTGTCGCTGCCGCGTTTGTATTCGGAAAGGAGAGGGTGTTTGTATCCGTCGATTTGTTCGATTTTTAAAAGTTGTTCACGAAGGCTTTTGTGAGCGGTTTCTTGGACATCTTTGTCGACGGTGGTGTAGATGGAGAATCCGCCTCGGGACATGGCGTCGTCTCCTACGATTTCGCGAGTGAGGGCTACGACTTTGTCGTAAAGGTGGGAGGTTCCTCGGCGGAGAGGGCGAGGGTTGATTGCTACTGGCGCGGCACAGAGTTGTTCGTATTCATCACGAGAAGCGATGGTTCCTTCGGCGAGCATTCGCCCAAAGACGTGGTTTCGATCTTTTTGGTTTCGCTTAGGATTGCGGATGGGGTTAATCCAGTATGGATTTTTGATGCAGGCGATGAGGGAGGCGCTTTCTGAAATCGAGAGGTCTTCTGGTTCTTTTCCGAAGAAGCCAAGAGCGGCGGCTCGGACTCCGTAGTATCCTTTTCCGAAGTGAACTCGGTTGAGATACATTTCTAACAGTTTTCGTTTGCGGATGACTTTTTCTTCACCGCTGACATTGCCGACGTATTCTTTTTCGATTTCGAGGGCGACAAAAGATTCTACGATTTTACGTTCGATACCGGACTCGCCTCGTTCTTCGGCTTCTTTTTGGAGGTCGAAGGCGTTTCGTGCAAGCTGCATGGTAATGGTGCTCGCTCCTTGGGTTGTTTCGCCGGCTTTGATGTTGAGCCAGACTGCTCGCAGAACTCCGACCCAGTCGACGCCTTTGTGTTCCCAGAAGCGTTGGTCTTCCTGAGCAAGGAGGGCGTTGACGAGGACGGAAGGGATCTCGTCAATAGTGACGAGGGAGCGGTTTTCGTCGTAGGAACGTCCGATGAGGACGTCGTTGCGATCAAAGATTTGGCTCGGGATCTCGACATCATCTACTCTGCTGTAATCGTAATCGGTGAGTGCGCGTTCGCGAAATGGTTTGATGACCACTGCGTAGAAGAGAACGACGGCTAAAAGGCTGATGAGAAAGACGACTAGGAAAAAGAGGTAAAGGCCCCGACGTTTGTAGAACGGTGTCTTGGTCTTGCGTTTGTTTCGCTTCTTGTTCATGAAAATGGGGGTAATGCCCGCTAACGAGCTTTCTGAAGATGATTCTTACCTAGGTGAAGGGCTGGGGGCAACTGCGCGTTTGACTGAGGAAGTCATGGCCCAGATCGAGGCAAAAGGCCCCATTTCTTTTAGTAATTTCTTTAATTTGGCGCTCTACCATCCCGAATGGGGCTATTATGCGCGTCCTCAACAGGCTCGGACGGGGAAGGAGGGGGATTTTTTTACGGCAGTTTCTGTGGGAACCCTTTTTGGGCATATTTTGGCAGAATACGCACGGAGTTGCTGGCAGCAGGCGGGTCAGCCGGAGGTTTTTCGCATTGTGGAGTGGGGTGTGGAGCAGGGGGATTTGGGGAGAGATATTATGGCTGGGGCGAGAAAGACGGGAGGGGATTTTGAAAGGGCGCTCCAGTATGCGGTGGTCGAACCTCTTCCGCTGAAGAGAAATGCTCTTAGGCAACGACAGTCTGAGTGGGAGGTGGTGGAAAAGTCTGCGGAGTTGAAGCCTCTGCCGGGACTGGTGCTTGGAAATGAACTCCTTGATGCACTTTCCTTTTGGTTGGTTCGTTGGGAAAATGGGCAATGGTGGGAAAAGCGGGTCGGTTGTGTGAAAGAAGAGGAAGCGACCTCGGAAGGGGAGAAGTTTTGTTTTGAGATTGCGACTCCTGGTGAAGCATTACGGGAGAGGTTGCGTTTGGTGAGTGGTCGATTTTGTGAAGGTTATGAGACTGAAATTAGACCGTCGTTGAGTCTTTTGTTGGCGGAGATGAAGTCGGTGCTCGAAGGTGGTGAAGTTCTTCTATTTGATTATGGGTTTGAACGTGATGATCTCTATCATCCTTCGCGAACGACTGGGACTCTGAGAACTTATGGAAGGCACGAAGCGGGAGAGGATCCGCTTTTGAACCTTGGTCAAATTGATATCACGGCGCATGTTGATTTTACGGCGTTGGCAGAGGATGCTCGGATGGTGGGGCTGGTTCCGGATGCTCTCCAGAGCCAAGGGCATTTTCTAACAAAAGCTGCAGCTGGTTTGTTGACTCAAATGGAGGGGCATGTGGACTCTCACTTTATTCGTCAATTTCAGACGCTGACGCATCCTGGGCATTTGGGGAGTAAGTTCTCGGTCTTTCGAGCGAGAGTCTGAGATGAGGAAGGCTTAGATGTAAGCTAAGGCGCTGGCGGTATCGGCGATGGCTTTCTCCGCACCGAGTAATTCGGCGAGGGGATCGTATTTGCCGGAGAGAAGGGCGCTGCGAGCGGAGTCGGGAATCGTAATGGCAAAGGTGGTATCTCCGTATTGCACTTTTAGATTTTCGAGATCGATGGTGATTTGCGTTTGGGGGGCCTTTTTGATGAAGTTGGAGAGGGCAGAAATATCTGTTTGGCTCGCACAGACGCAGGGCATTCCGAGGGTGGTGGAGTTGCCGAAGAAGATTTCGGCAAAAGATTCGGCAATCACGGCTCGGAAACCGGAGCGGTAGATGGATTGAGGAGCGTGTTCGCGGGAGGATCCGCATCCGAAATTGGCTCCGGAGAGAATGATGCTTGCGCTTTCAAATTGAGAGTCGTTGAGGGGGTGGTTTGTCTTTTCTCCGGTCTCGGGATTGACTTTTACGTCGTAAAACATTCCCTCTGCCAAATCGTCAAAAGTGACGCACTTCATGAAGCGAGCAGGGATGATGCGGTCGGTATCGATGTCATTCCCGAGAACGGGAACGGCGGCGCCGACAACTTGGGAAATAGTGGGTAAAGACATTTGCTCAGCAGCGATAAGGGTTTTTTGCGAGTGGTGCAAGCTTCGGGTCGGGGAGAAATGCAATCGTTCCGGCAGAGTCGCTGGGTAGACGAAGGTGGGGAGATGTTGGGAGGGGAGGTCGTTAAGAGCTACCGTTGTGATTTTTATTTGGGAGTGTCTGATGAAGGCTGAAATCTAAGAGCGGGCGCTTTTTCTTTGGGCTTGATCCTTGTGGTGGTTGGCTAGACTTCAGTCTTGTGAAGTTGATTTCTTGGAATGTGAATGGAGTGCGGGCCTGTTTGAAAAAGGGGTTGGCAGACTTTGTGG
>CAZUEC010000043.1:0-10700 GCA_964618865.1 uncultured Roseibacillus sp.
CAACTTGAGACCAATGCAAAGCCTTCTCTCGCTCACCCTTCGCAAAAAAGACTTCCGCCTTCGTATCGAAATAAGATGAAGTTCCAGGACTTTTTTCTAACGCAATATCAACCCATTTGGAAGCCTCTTCCAAATCACATGCCGCCCGCGACGCACCCCATGCAACCGTATTGTATGTGTTCGCACACTTTGGAAAAAGCTCCAGTGAACGACGATAAGTAGGAATCATCTTCTCCCAAAGTCTCTCCGCTTGTTCATGCAGTTGCGCCCTTCTCAACTCAGCAAAAACATCTTCCGCAAAGTAAGACTCTACTGCCGATCGTTCCATCATCCGATCAAAATAATGAGCCCCTAATTTCATTTCACCTTCTTCAAACGCCTCCATCGCTCGTGCAAAATCAATGCACCCACGCTCGCGAATGTAGGAACTCGGATCTCTGGCTAAACCCTTAATCCTCAAAATCGCGCCACTAATAACACCCACCTCCTTCAAAGCCGCAGCTTGACGCCATTTACGAGCTCGATAAGAAACCTCCCCCAAGTTCAGAACTTGACCTGCCCACCTACTGCTTTCAGAAGGAAGCTGTAAGAGCGCTCTTTGATAAAGTTCATGCTGTTTCTCCCAATTCCCGACTAACCCCCAATACGCTCCTAAAGTGACCAACCAAGAACCATCTCCTAACGCTAATTTTTCCAAAAATTGACGCCTCTCCTCTGCCTCTTCTTTTCTACCTGCACACTCCAAACAAACGACCAGGCGTGGCAACAGATTCAGTCGGCCTTCTCCGTTATCAACAATCTTTGTCAAAAGTGTTGCCGCTTCTTCAAAACGATCACCGGCTAAATAGAGCGATGCAAGTTCAACAAGATCATACTCGCGCACAGCCCCGTTTTCTTTCAAGGCATTAGTCGCCTTCTCGACTAGAGCAAGATTGCCTCGGGAATTCCCAATGAAAGACAAAGTTCGCCATTCTTCAGGAGAGTCTCGATCCTTCGCTTGTTTTTCTAACGCCGCAATAATCTCTAATTCTTGCTCTCTCGGAAAATCAACTTTTCTTCCAAAAATAGCTAAAACCGCCCGCACTCGCTCCCACTCATCCATTTCAGGATCCCACAACTTAAGAAAGCGATAGATTTGCAAAACTCCCTTGTTAGAATCAAAAGTATCCATCAAAAAGCTTTGAGGCTGAAAACTCTTCTCTTCCCGCTTTTGAGCCACCTCGATCACAAACTCAGGAAAACCCGTATAGCTCGTGTAATCCACGTAGTCCGTTTTGCCTACCAATGTAGACAAAAACTTCTTCACTTCAGTGATCCCAAACTGATCCATCTTTTCTAACAAAGCCATGAATAAACGGCGAGCTTCTTCCTCCTCTCCTCGATTCAGATAAAAATCTCCCACACTAAAAATTCGACCAACCCCCTCATTATCAATATCAAACCTCTCCTCCACCTTTCCAATTACATCTTGAATCCATTCCTCAGGCACCGGCTCTCCCAACTTCAAACCCATCACCCGAAAAGCCTCTTCAATTCTCTCAGCCCCATGATAGTAGCCAAACATACTACTCGCATTTGCGGTCTCAAAATAAGGTAAAGTCTCTTTCACATAACCCATCTGCGCAAGCATCGTCAAAATATCCATCGATTGCTCAACTCCCTTTTCTTCCAATGTCGCAAGAAGCTGATCGACAATCTGCTTAACATTCTCGCCATCCTCTTGACCTGTTAGATGAGCCTTTCCAATTCGAGCTCGGATCCCAATAATATTAGCTAATTTCTCTTTCTGTTCAAGATACGGAACCACCTCCCCATCGAGTAATCGCAAAGTCAGTCGAACCTCATGATCAGAATCAACTAACTCATCGAGCAGATCCACATTGCCCTCCCAACGAGCAAACATAATCTGCTCCTTCCGACTCATCTCCGACCAATACTTTTCTCCCAAACCCAAAGCACTCACCAACGAAATCCATCGCATCGCTCCCGTATTCGCTACTTTCGCATCCTCAAGAATAGCAAGCGCCTCCTCATCCAAACCAGCCAATATCTTTTCTTCTGCGATTTGTCCCGCTAACTCCGCCACCCGAACCGCAAGATTACGAGCCACCTTCTCATCGGTGACATGCCTCGGAAGCCGAAACAACTGAATGTAAGCACCTCGCTCCAAGAGATTGTTGTAAATCAACTCTCTCTCCCGAGCGTTGGATGCCACCAAATAAGATTCGACCATATCCCGCACTTCGCGAGGAGTCTCAGGAGTAATCTCCATATCCACCCATCGCAAAATACGACGAGAACGCCACACAACCTCCGGATCATCACACAAAGAGAGCGCCGTCAAAAGATTGAACGACTCCTCTCCCCCCGTCCAAAGCTCTTCCCCTGCCTTTTCCCGCTCCAAAAACGACTCCGAACCTAAAGAAGAAGACTCCGAAACCTTCGCCTCGTTCCCCAAAACCCCCGGAAAGGACAAAAGCCAAAGGCTTCCCACCCCAGCCATCAACCTCCCCAGTAATCGTTTCTTCACTTCCATAGAACCTACCCTAGAATAGCGAACTCACCAACCCCTCTTCTCTGAACAAAATAATTTTTTTCATCAGTATTGAAAATCGCATTTCCCACAGGAATCTTTCAACAACACCACACAAATGACCTGGCACGAAAATGACGAACCAACAATCCGCGAACAAATCCCACCCTGGGTCGGCGCCATCGGGCGCATTTTCCTTCGTCTTTCCCTCGTAGGCCTCGTCTTAGCCATCTTAGTCGCCGTCTTTTACGGCACCATCGCATCTCGTTATAACATCGACGCCGTAATTGAGATGCCAGAACGCACCCTTCTACTCGATCGCTCTCACCATGAATTAGCAGCCATCCACGGCGTTCGCCGCCGACTCATCACTCGCGAACAAATCCCTCAATCACTCATCGACGCCCTGACCACTCGTGAAGACAAAGAATTCTATCAACACGGAGGAGTCCACTTTCGCGGAGTCTTACGTGCCGCCATCCGCAATTTAGCTGACCGACAAGCCACCCAAGGAGCCTCAACCCTCACCATGCAACTCGCAAGAAACACCTTCGAAATGCGAGAAACATCACTACACCGTAAACTCCTTGAAACCGCCCTCTCCTTCCGAATCGAAGCTCACTACAGCAAAGACGAAATCATCACAGCCTACCTCAATCGCATCTACTTTGGCGCTGGGGCCTATGGCATCGAACAAGCCGCCCAATCCTATTTTGGAAAAAAAACCAACCAACTCACCAAAGCAGAAAGCGCTCTCCTAGTTGGCATCATCCGTGCCCCACACGACTTTTCACCTCGTAATGACCCCGCTGCCGCTCTTCGTGAACGCGACCAAGTCCTTCACCAAATGGCAATCGACGGCAAGTTAAGCTCAGACGAACGGGATCGAAATCTAGCCGCTCCCCTCCACCTCATGCCCTTCCGCGCCAGTCATACCGATGCCATTCGCTGTGTCCGCCGTCACCTCAACGAACTCCTCGATAAGAATGACTTTGCCACCGGAGGACTCACCGCCGTTTCCACCATCGATCAAGAACTCCAAAAAACTGCTCGTCAGAGCATGGATGAACTCATCTTACCCTATCCCGCCCTACAATGCGCATTAGTTGCCATCGACCCCTCCTCGGGAGCCATTCGCACAGTCATCACCGCCCGCGACCCCGAATCCTCCCAATTTAACCGCGCCTTTGATACCCGACGCCAACTCGGCCCCGCCTTCCAACCCTTCCTTTACGCCTTCTCCGCCGAGCGAGGACGTCTTCCCATTCCAAACCAACCCATCCAAACCGCCCGGCAATTACCAAAAGGAGAAATCGCACGCTTAGCAAAACGAATCGGCTTCAAAGGCCCCTTCACCACCGGAGACGAACTCGCCCGCGGAAACCTCCAAACCACCCCCCTCGAAGTAGCGACTGCCCTCACTGTCCTTTCCAACGAAGGCACAGTCCCGAACACCTACCTCATCCAACAACTATTAAATTCAAAACAAAAAACACTTTTTCAACAAACCCCCTCCGACAAACTCGTCCTCGATGCTTTTGCTGCGAAAACTCCACTCGAAATCACCAAAAAACGAACATGGTCTCACCTCAATAGCCCTCCTCACAACCTCTGGGCTCTTCACAACGACAAACACCTAACAATTGCCTTATGGTTAGGTTTCGACAAACCCAGCTCCCTTCCTGAACCAGAAAAACTAGCGACCGGAGCCACTGCCCTCATCCGCGCCTTAGCAAAAATCGCTAGCAACCAAAAAACACAACCCAACGACCGACCTCAAACCCCATAACTTTTTAGCCCGTCAAACATCCTCCCGCAGCCCCAAAAGACAACATCCCCATATACCACTCCCAAACTCGCCACCCCCCAAAAGCCCACGTAATGCCCGCAAGGGCTAAAAAAGGCCCAAATGGAACTGGCTTTCCAAAACCCACCCGCAAAAGCAACGCCGCCACCAAAGCATAAAGAGAAGAACAAAACAGCGAAAACAAAACAGCCGGCCAGCCCAAAAAAGCTCCAATCATCGCCAACAGTGGCGGATCTCCTCCACCCATCGCCTCCCGAGGTCGCACCACTTTTTGCGCAAACCCCGATAACGAATCAATCTCCTCAATCATCCACCTCTCTCCCTCGATCTCCACCCGATCACCAAACATCACCAAACTCTCCCCCTTCACCTCCTTACCATCGACCTTAAACCGACTGCCATCCATCAAGAGCTTATCTGTCTTGCGATAAAACATATCCCCCCACTCATAAGTCTCCTCCCCCATCACAAGACAAAGCTGACCTAAGGGATCCTCTTCTTCCGGCTCACGAAGCTCCCAAGAAACCTCTTCTTCAAATGAAAACTTCTCCTTACCAAACGCTAACTTCCCACCCCAAACCACCAATTGCAAAATAGCGTAACCAGCCGCAAAACCTAAAAAAGCCTCTCCCCAACCAGTTGACCACACCGTTATCGAATCCGACAAACTCACCAATTTCGGAAAAAAATAAGCTCCCCCAATTGCAAACAACGAGCCCCCCCAAGTCATCTTAACCGGGATAATATAATGCTCCGCATCAATGAAAGAAATCGCCACCAACAACGACAAAAGGATACAGAGTAAAAACGCTTCCCCAGGCTGCCCCTTCGTTCCAAAAATCCACCATGCCACCCCCCAGAGAATCATCGTCAGTGATTCAACCAAGACATAACGAGCAGGAATCTTCATCCCACATTCCGCACACTTTCCTCGTTGGGTAATCCAAGTGAAAATCGGAATATTCCGAAACCAAGGAATATCCTTCTCACAACCAGGACAATAAGAACGAGCAGGTTTACTAGTGGATATCCCAAGTGGCACACGATAAACCACCACATTCAAGAAAGACCCAATCAAAGAGCCCAACAAAAGAACCAAAACCCACCAAAAAGGACTCTCCCAACCAATAATCACTGTAATAAGATACCCCAAAAAACCCTCCTGTCCCTAGCCCCAACTCTGTCCACTCGAAATCAATTTGCTCTTTCGGAAAGTCTCGTAAAGACTCTCCCTACAACATGAGACAACCTTCCACCTCCCTCTTTCGCGCCCCCTTCCTAGCCGATGCCCTCTGCCTCGGCTCTCATTGGATCTACAACCAAACAAAAATTGCCCGGCTTTATCCCAACGGGATCGAAAATTTCGAGCCCCCTCATTCCTCCTATCATCCCAACCGAAAGAAAGGCCAATTCACACACTACGGAGACCAAATGGTCATTGTAGCCCGCGCCATGGCCGCCACCTCTCGCTGGTCCCTCCCCGTCTTTCGCTCCCTATGGCAGAATGAAATGCAACAATTCGACGGCTATCTCGATAGTGCCAGCAAAGAAACCCTCGCAAACCTAGCCTCCAACTCCCCAAATCCCGCCTCAAAATCAGATGATCTCGCCGGAGCCTCCCGTTTCGTCCCCATTATCTTCCAAACAGGAGCCTCCCTGGAAGACAAAATCACCGCTGCCCGTGAGCAAACCGCACTCACTCACAGCGATGGTGGCGTCATTGACGCCGCCGAATTCTTCCTACGCGCAACAGAAGCCCTCTTAACCGGCAAATCACTCCCCGACGCTCTCGCCGAAGCCGCCGCAGCCCCTTACCAAACCCTCGCCGCCACCGAATACTTACAACAAGCCACCGCCGCCCTTTCCGAAGACGACTTTCTCAAACAAGCCTCCGCTTTCGGACTCACCTGTCACCTAGCCGAAGCCTTTCCTATCACTCTTTACTTTGCCCTCCGCTGGCATCAACAAGGAGCCAATCTCAGCGAAAGCGCTTTCCTCACAACTCTTTCTGAAAACGGATTAGCCGGAGGAGATAACTCTGCTCGCGCCATCCCCCTCGCCCTCTTCCTAGCAGCCGCAGGTTGTCAGGTTCCCTCTCAACTTTGGGAAAACCTCGACGACTTCTCCTCTCTTTCCGCCCTAGAAACCTTATTAATCTCAACCCAACAGAGTTCTCAAAAAATCACTTTCCAAGGAGCCAATGGCGACCAACTCGATGCTCGTATGGAACTACCCGCCGACCAACCTAGAGGCTACGCCATCTTTGCTCACTGCTTCACCTGCGGCAAATCTTCCCGCGCTGCCACCGCCATTTCAAGAGCCCTCGCCGAAAGAGGATTCGCCACCCTCCGATTCGACTTCACCGGACTCGGTAATTCCGATGGTGACTTCGCCAACACCTCCTTTCTCTCCAATGTCCAAGACCTCATTGCCGCCTCCAACCATTTACGAACCCACTTTCAGGCCCCCACCCTCCTTGTCGGACACTCCCTCGGCGGCGCCGCCGTCCTCGCTGCTGCTGGAGAAATCACCGAAGTCTCTCACGTCGTCACTCTCGGAGCCCCTTACGATCCTGGTCATGTCACTCACTTCTTCGCCGACGACCTCCCCAAGATTCAAGCTGACGGCCAAGCCGAAGTGAGCCTTGCAGGCCGCAAGTTCCAAATCGGAGAACGCTTTCTCAACGACCTCACCGAACACAACCAAGAAAAACGAATCGCAGAACTCGGCCGCAACCTCCTCATCATGCATGCTCCCATTGATAATATTGTCGGAATCGAGAATGCCGGAAAAATTTATTCCGCAGCCAAACACCCCAAATCCTTCATCGCCCTCGACCAAGCAGACCACTTACTAACCGATTCCGCCCAAGCACACTATGTCGCCAAACTAATGGCCTCTTGGCTAAACGAATAATCAAAACAAAATCACTCCTTCTTAGACCCTTTTCCAAATAACCTTACCGAAATGTTGTTCTTTGACCTTCCATGAGAAATGGCAACAGAGCTACTCCTCAGTCATTTCCGCAATCTCATCTGGATGATCTGGAAAAGAGTCTCAATAACAAAGTTCAAAGCCCCAACTCCAACTGCCCCTTATCCTTCTGCGAGACAAACTTAACTCCCACTCCCAAAAGCCTCACCGCCCGACCTTGTCCCCGTTGCCAAGCCTCTTGCAAAAGCTCCCCAAACACCACCCGTTCCAAATTCCCACCCGCCTTCTCAGCCGTAGTAGTCTCAAAGTCCGCAAACTTCAACTTCACCACTAGTGACTTAATTTGCCGCTCCTGAAGTGTTCCTGCCAGCGCCTCTCCAAGATTCACTAACAACGACTGCAAAGCATCGTCCACTGCCTCTAGACTCGTTTGGTTTTCACGAAAAGTCGTCTCCTTACTCACCGACTTACGCTCCTGCTTCACCCTCACCGGCCGCTCATCGACTCCACGAGCAAGATCATAAAGCTCACTACCCCACTTCCCAAAACGTTGCGCCAACTCCATACGATCATAACCTTGCAAATCACCACAACTCTCCACTTGGAGTAACTTCAATTTTTCAACCATCTTACGTCCAACCCCCGGAATTTTTCGAACCGGAAGCGTTTTAACAAACTCCTCCACCTCGTTCATTCTAATCGCAAACTGACCATTCGGCTTTTCCCAATCACTCGCAACCTTCGCCAACATCTTATTCGGAGCAATCCCTGCCGAAGCAGTCAATCCAGTCTCCTCTTCAATCTGATGCCGAATCTCCCGTGCAATCGCCTCTCCATCAGAGGACAACCCACTCACATCCAAATACGCCTCATCAAGACTCAAAGGCTCAATCAACTCCGTAAATCGCCCAAAAATCGCCCGAATCCGCTGCGATTCCTCCCGATACACCTCAAATCGCACCGGAACCAAAACCAAATGAGGGCATTTTTCGAGCGCCTTGAAAACCGGCATCGCAGAATGACAACCGAATTTTCGAGCCTCATAATTCGCAGTAGTCAACACCCCACGCTGCGAACTCCCCCCCACACCCACTGGTTTCCCCCTCAATTCAGGATGATCCCGCTCCTCAATGGCAGCATAAAAGCAATCCATATCAAGATGGAGAATCGTTCGGGGCACGAATCAAAATAAACAATTTCAGAGGCCAAAACATCAAATTTCACCTCCCCGAACCTGAAAACGTCTCAATTCCTCACTTGACGGTTCCCTCATCGGACTCTAGCCTCCGCGCCCCTAAGAAAAACTGATGGCAAATATGGCAAACGAAAATTTCCGCGGAGTCGAAATGAAAAAAGGTGAGCCCGTTGATCGCGCTCTCAAGCGACTCAAGACCAAGCTCGATACAGAAGGTATCCTTGAGGAAATGCGCCGTCGTCGTGCTTTCGAAACTCCAACTCAAAAATTCCAACGCAAACTTCGCACCGCTTCCAAGCGTAACAAAGTCCGTTGGCACTACTCCAACAAACCTGCTTCCGAAGAGGTCGAAAGCGAAATCAACGAGATTTAAATTCTCTCTTTTCGTAAAACTACTTTCCAAAGGCACCTTCTCAGGTGCCTTTTTTGATCCTCCCTCTTCAGAGCAACTGAGTCTCCGCTAACAACCGATAAGTTCCATTCGCAGTCAACAACTCCTCATGAGTTCCACTCTCAACTAACTTCCCTCCACTCAAAACATGAATACAGTGACAACTTTTCACCGTCCCCAAGCGATGAGCAATAATCAAGCTCGTACGCCCTTTCATTAAATTTTCCAAAGCCTCCTGCACCAAACGCTCACTTTCCGAATCCAGAGCACTCGTCGCCTCATCTAACATCAGGATTTTCGGATCAGCCAAAATAGCCCGCGCAATCGCAATCCGTTGGCGCTGCCCACCAGATAAGCGCATTCCTCGTGGACCCACTACCGCCTCATATTTCTCCGGAAAGGATTCAATAAACTCCGCTGCATTTGCCTCGCGAGCCGCTTGCTCAATCTCCTCCTGATCAGCTCCTGGTTTTCCATAAGCAATATTTTCTGCAATCGTCCCCCCAAAGAGATGAACATCTTGCGGCACCACCGCGATAGCCGAACGCAACTCATCTAACGACCAAGCCGACAACTCTCGACCATCCAAAGTAAGCGTCCCTCCAGTCACCTCATGGAACCTCTGCAAGAGCGCAAACAAAGTCGACTTTCCACCCCCACTCGGCCCCACAAAAGCCACCTTCTGTCCCGCCGCCACTTCAAAGGAAACCCCCCGAATCACCTCCACCTTTTCTCGAGAAGGGTAGGCAAAACGCACCTCTTTCGCCGTCAGCTCTCCTCTCACCTCCTCCCCTCCTTTTTCACCTTCTCTCTCAGGAACCTCGTCCAAAATTTCCTTCAAACGCTCAGTAGCTCCATTCGCTTTTTGAACCTGACTCACAATCTCCGGAAAAGAACCAAGAGAAGCTCCGACAAAAACACTAAACAGCACAAAAGCCACAAACCCTCGTTGCGTTAACTCCCCCTCCGAAAGCATTCCAGCCCCAAACCAAGCCACCACCGAAATCGTACCAAACAACACAAAAATAATAAAAGCAATGAAAGCCGCTCGCGCCTTTGCCCCTCTCATCACCACCGCTAAGTACTCACTCAAGGACTGCTCAAATCGTTCCTCCTCGAAAGACTCATTCCGAAACGACTTCACCTCCGAAATTCCCTGCGTACTCTCCTCAATCACAATCGAACTATCGGCCAAAGCATCTTGAGCCGACTTCGAATAACCCCGCACTTTACGCCCAAAAAAAGCCACCGCCAAAATCACCACCGGAATGATCGCCAACATAAAAAGCGCAAGCTTCCACGAAAAAACAAAAATGAAAACCAACCCCCCAAACAAAATCACCGTCTGCCGAATCAACTGCGGCACCGTCGTCAACAAAGTCTCCCGCAAGACCGACAAATCAGCAGCCACTCGCCCCGATAATTCTCCCGCACGACTCTTTTCATAAAAACTCATCGGCAAATGCACCAAATGCCGAAAAACATCTCGCCGAATATCATTCAAAGCACTTTCCCCCGCCTTAATAAATCCACGCACCCGCCAATAAGAAACAAAAGCCTGCAAAGCCAGAACTCCCACAAGCGTAATGACCGTACCATTAATA
The DNA here is from genome assembly GCA_964618865.1 of uncultured Roseibacillus sp. Lineage (GTDB taxonomy): Bacteria > Verrucomicrobiota > Verrucomicrobiia > Verrucomicrobiales > Akkermansiaceae > Roseibacillus. Next base: position 10,465 of record CAZUEC010000043.1, read on the forward strand.
TTCCTTTTCACTTTCGCAACATCCAAAAGCTCCGCCTCCCCAAACTTCACCCCCCCAATGAGTTGGCTCAAAAAATAAGGAAACGCCAACGACAGCCCCGCCGTAATGAACAAAGCAAGAAGAGCCGGATAAAAGGTTTTTTTGTAACGAGCTAGATAACCATAGAACCCGAGCACCGCTAGCTTTGACCCTGATTTTTCTTTCTCCGATTTTCCCTCACGCTTCCGCATGCAGGC
>CAZUEC010000044.1:0-10635 GCA_964618865.1 uncultured Roseibacillus sp.
CCCCGAAGTTGGGAAGAGATTCAGGAGTGGCTCGAGTAAGAATACTGAACACATCAGTCCCATTCTGAAAACTCATCTCGCCAGTGATTTCCAAGCCTCCAACAACTTCTGGGTCAAACTCAGTTGCAGTAAAAAGATAACCTCGCTCTTCAAACTGTACACAACCCTCGACCTCTTCTACTGAGCCTCCAAACAGGGTGTTTGAGCCATTTTGAGAAACTGTTCCAGCGAGAGTATCCCATATCAACAAGTTCAAGCTATTGTCCTCAAAATCATCGGTGATTGGTAAGGTATCAACGAAAACAGGAACATCAGTAATATCATTCGGCTCGGAGCCGGCTTCGACCTCTATATCGTCATTGAATCCATCACCATCGGTGTCCACTAGCAAAGGATCCGTTCCTGTGTCTGTCTCTGACACAAAGACGCCAGTATTGGTTTCATGACCATCGAGTAGAGTATCCCCATCCGTGTCAGGAAGATTAGGATCAGTCTCGTTAGCAAGCTCCTCAGGATCATCAGAAAAATCATCATCGGTATCAGCATCCTGAGGATCGGTGTTATTATTAAATTCTCCTAAATTATCTAGGCTATCACCATCAGGATCGCCGAAAGGCCCATTATTAATATCTATTGAGCCATCATCGTTCGGGTCGAGATCATTTACAATTTCGAAAGCATCCGGCAATCCATCATCATCGGCATCATCGGCATCTAGGATTGTGCTAAGAGATATCCCGTTTTGACCAGCTTCAAAGAGTTGCTGAATTTCGAAAGGAGCCAATGGGCGGTTCCATAGAGCGAGATCATCGATTCCTCCATTCCAAGGACGAAACTGATCTGCACCGGGCGAGTCCATATCAGCCTGCGGATTTCCTCCTATGAACAGATTGTCCGATCCATTATCATCAATGATTATATTTCCAGAATTAGTAGCGATGAGCACGCCATCGATCCAGATACGAGTACTCACTCCATTTTCGGTAATCCCAACCACATGATGCCACTCTCCGTCGCTGATAGCAGGAGTAATATTTGGTCCTGGAACATCTTCTGAGCCTCCTCCTCCTGCGTATGAAACTCCTTGCTCACCCTGTCTACGCGCCAAGCGCCAATCATCTCCTTCACCATGCACAATGATGGATTGCCAATTTTGGTTAAAGAGATCAACGAGACACCATGCCGAAACTGTAATGCTCTCTCCACTCGCATCCAGATCTTCACTATCTGGGACGACTACTAAATTTTGGGTGCCTAAGCCAGTGCGCTCGAAGTTACCAAAAACACCTAGAAGACCATCCGGTTGAAAGGTCACTCCCGTTCCGCCGACACCATTGTCCGCAACAGCACTATCAACACTGAAATCTCCAGCTACATCATCAAAAGTATTTTCGAAGTCCCAGTAACTGAGGAGACCATCCTCAAGCTGAGCTTGAGCGTTCCCGATGCTTAAGGAAATGAGCATACAAGCGGTCGCGCCGACTCGCCTGTAAGAATTTAATTTAATTTTATTTTGGGTTTTCATGGGTTAGTAACTTTTTTAAGCGTCTTGTTTTCTGCTCAATTTCATCGGCAATGAAAAGTAAAAAGCAGCTATTGCTTAATTTTGATAAATCTATAAATATTGATGTTTAAAATACCCTTCTTACAAAGAACGTTCCTGCTCAGGATCTAGGTTTCGACACCTCTGGTAACGAATCACCCTTTCCAAGCAGAATTGAGCTTAAAAACTTGAGTCTTCAACTGCTTTAAAAGAGATTCTAATCTCGTCAGAATCAAACATCTTCTTGATGATGTAAAATAAAGGATGCCAGAGTAATTTGTCGCTCACCTGACTATGCCGAAGAACGGCCACTACTCAAACTTCTGATTCGGGAAATCTTCGGGGACTGGAATTGTGACCTCCCCAGTTGCAGCCCATTCTGTTCCGCGTTGAAAGGTGGTCACGAAGCTTCCTTCTTTAATCTGTTTCACATGATGGCCTAGAATCGAATGAAAAATTCTCCCTTTGCCATAGCTAATCGCCATCAAGGCAGGTTCGTGACGACCTGTTCCCCTCTTGTCTTTTGAGGAATAGGCTGAAGCCAAAATCGTCACATTCTCAGCAGGTCCACGCAACTTATCATAGAGTTCTTCCGGTCCATGCATGAAGGTTGGTGGAAGCCCCTTCATGATAGGATGTTCCTTTTCTCGCACCACAATCTCAAACTCGTGCTGAGGACCATGGGAGCCTCCTTTTCCTTTGGAATCATCGCGAATGGTCTCACCGTCGTCGTTGAGATAAAGGTAAGGTCCACTCTTCTCATTGCGGCCTCCCCATCCTCCGAGCCCAGTCATTTTATTATACTCTTTCCACTTCGGCCAACAGTTGTTCGCAGCGTGAACGGAAACCATTCCTCCCCCCTTGGCCATGAATTCTTCAAACGCTTTTTGAGTCTGCTTTGGCCAATCAGCAGCACCAAACCCTTCGTTCATCACAACCACATCGTATTTACTGAAATCCGGCTGATAACTCCCGTCCGCGCAGCTCTCCTTCGATGAACGTGAATGATCAACAACAAACAGAGCTTCCTTCTCAAGCGCTTCTTTCAAGACAGGAGTGGTGTCCATATACTTATGAGCCTTTTGAGGACCATCAAGCAGGAGAACTTTGATTTTATCAGCAGCCTGGAGACTACTCGTAGCGAAAGAGACCACGAAGGACGCGGTTAAGGCTAAAAAGCTTCGATTCATGAACGATGTTTTAGTGTTTTAGTTCTAAATAATACTCTGACAAGCTTTTCAATGAACCTCTATTGCAATTTTATTGCATTAGCTCCTTAACGCCACTAAATCGCATTAAACAATAATTGACCCACCAAGCATCATTCCTTGGCGACTCAACACAAGAAAACTCTTCCACCAAGCTCATGCATAGTGCTCTCCAAGCAGACCTCACCTCTTTACCGCCTGTGGTAGAGGTTCGCCCGATGCTGATGTTGACTGGCTTTCTCGGCGCAGGGAAGACGACTCTACTCCGCTCACTCTTGGATGAATTGACCTCTCGAGACTACCTCGCCGATGTCATTCTCAATGATCGAGAAAATGCCCTCATCGATCAGCAGACTCTACAAGAACATGCCGCTTCCGTGGCTGCACTCACAGGCTCCTGCGTCTGCTGTGAAGATACCAGCGAGTTCTACGATCTGATCCTAAAGGCCTCAAAAAACCGCCACAACCTCCTCCTAATTGAACTCAATGGCACCGCCGATCCGATCCCGCTTCTGGAGGCGTTCACTCTTTTAGAATCCGCGTTCTATCTTCGCCCCCGTTGGCAGGTTTGCGTAATTGATGCGCGCCACTTTGGGAACCGTGGCCGCTTCAATGATCTCGAAAGCCTTCAACTCGAAACAGCCAGTCACTACTACCTCTCTTGGAGCTCTCAACTCACCGGAAAAGAAGAGCTGCAACTGGAACAAAAAGTGAAAGAGATCAACCCGCGTGCCAGTCGCACCACGGCCTCCGCACTTGCTGATTCCTTGAGCCAAGCGATTCGCCAGAATCATCGTCACACTGTCGCGAACAACACAGACAAGAAGAGTCGTCACACTTCGACGAGATTCGCCGTAACTGCTCCTACTATCCCTCTCCACGATCGCCATCAACTCGCGCATGAGTTCACGGGCTGCAATATCGTTTTCCCCAAGGCTGTAGACGCCTCTCGAATCACTCCTTGGTTAGAAAAAATTCCTGAATCCGTGATTCGCGCAAAAGCGCTCCTGACTCTAGATACCGAGCCCGATTGCCGCTTTCTTTATGAGCGAGTCGGTCAAAAAATCTCACCCTGCCCGCTCACGGTTCGAACCATCAGTAAGGTTCCCTGCTCCGCTCTTTTCATTGGTGCGGATCTACAGCCCGAGGAAATTTTACACCTGACCCGCGAACACCTCCACCCCGACTGTTATTTTCCCGAATCATGAATCCCAGTTCCTCGGTATCCAAACGACTCAGAAGGCGGTTCGACTTGGGACGCAAGGCTTCCCAAAAGCCACGCCATGAGAGTCTGCAAACCGTTCGGCAATCTGCACGCCCTCCCTCGCCTGCTAAGACAACTTCACAAGCGAGAAGCTCCTGCTCCTCCCCAGCCTGCACCTGTGTCGTCTGTGGTGGCGAAAGCGTGGGCAAAACGCAACTACTCGCCTCACTCACTGGCAGCTCCCCAAATCCAGAAAATTTTCGAGGCTCAACTATCGCATGCGAGACCTACCGTGATGGCGAACTTCACTGGACTGATACTCCGGGAATTTTGCGAGAGTCAGAAACTTCTGCCAATCACTCGGCCCTCGAACACATCGATGGAGCGGATCGCGTGATGTTAGTTGCAAGGGCTGATCGAGCGACCGAAGAACTTCCGAGCCTGCTTCCCTCTCTCGCTGGCAAACCCGGATTCATCACTCTCACCTTCCACGACCGACTCACCCCAGAAAACACGGTCCAACCCCAAGAACTCTCGGAGGCCCTTGGGGTGCCAGTCTTTCTCATCAATGCCCGAGAACTCAAAGCAGATGACGCCGCTGCCATTCGTGCAGCAGCCGCCACCGTTCCAGCAAAACTCAGTCATTTCCCTCACTCACTTCCGAAGAGCTTGCCTCTGCCTTCTCCCGTCAAGGAACAACGTGAAAGCTGGTTAGAGCGAGTCACTTCCAAGCCCCTCATCGCTCTCTTTCTTCTCTCTTTGCCTGCTCTCTTTTCGATTGTTTACACCAATCGTCTTGCCGATTGGCTGGCCACTCCTCTCGCCCAACTCCTTGAGCCAGCCCTCACCCTCATTGCCACTTGGCCCAGTCTGCCTGCCGCTCTGATTGGTGGAGATTACGGACTGCTCGCGATGCTTCCCTTTCTCATTCTCTATGCCGTTCCCACCATCATCGTGTTCTCGGCGATTCTTGCGATCTACAAATCCACGGGGCTCATCGAGCGCCTGTCGGTTGCTCTCCATCCTTGGTTACGCTCCTTTGGTATTGGAGGGCGCGATCTCGTGCGAGTCGTGATGGGCTTCGGCTGCAACGTGCCTGCCATCGTCTCAAGCCGCGCCTGTCATAGTTGCTCACGCGGAGCTTGTGTCTCCGCGATCTCATTTGGCTCAGCTTGCTCCTATCAACTGCCGGCCACCCTCGCGGTTTTTGCCGCCGCCGGCATGGCCGGAATGGGACTAGCCTATCTCATCGTCTTGGCTCTCACCACCCTCATCTACTTACGCTTCACAACTCCTAAAATCCTCCGTCTCGCCACCAACAAATTACTACACACCTCCTCCGATTCTCTCACTCCTCCTTCCTGGAATTCCGTTTGGCGAGAAGTCTCTGGCAATCTCAAGCAGTTCGTCATGATGGCCTTTCCGATTTTCATAGTCATTTGCTTCGTCGCGGCTCTACTCGATTGGCTGGGTGTGTTAGCTCAGCTCTCTCAAACGCTCGCCCCCGCGCTCGCTCTCTTCAATCTCCCGCCCGAAGCAGCCACCGCCGTCATTCTAGGAGCGATTCGTAAAGACGGCATCGCCATCGGATTGTTAGACAACCCCAGTGGCGCTCTTCAAGTCGCCCTCGGCACCCCCGCCCAAGTGCTCACCGCCGTCTATCTTGCAGGAGTCTTGCTCCCCTGTCTCGTCACCGTCTTCACCATTGCACGCGAAATGCGCTGGAAATTTGCCGCCAAACTCTGTGCTCGCCAGATGCTCTGGGCCTCAGGCTTTGGATTCCTCATCGCTTGGGGAGGAGCCCTCGCCTTCTAACCCACTCATCTTAGACCAATCACACTCATGCCTCGCAACAACATTCCCGACACCGTTCGCCCTCTCTTCCAAATCGAAAAGGAAGAGCCTATTCTCCCTGCCGACAAACCAGAAATCGTCGACCGCTCCGCCGAAGCCAAACGAGTCGTTAAACGCATCTCTAACATCATCGAAGAACACCGTCAGGCCAGCCTCCCTCTCGGAGTCAAACTAGAAGGCAGCGAACTTCTCGTCGTCATCAACGCCTTGCGCGATCACGCACAAGGAGGCTCCGGTTCACTCGAACTCGGCGAACGCGATGAAATCCAATCTCATTGCCTCAACCGCCTCTTTGAAGAACTCGTCGAAGAACCAAGCAACATCCTCTACGTCACCAAGACCGGACCAGACTCCACGCGCTATGATGCCATGGACTCCTCTTTCTGGGGCGAATGCCTCGACCTCTTAGAAAAAAACACCTCCACAAACTCATGAACCTATTCACTAACTACCAAGAATGGCGGACCACGATGATCGAGCGCGCCGGACTCACCCTTGATCGCGAATATTGCCAAGAACGCCTTGCCGTTCTTGAAGATGAGACCACGGCCGAAACCCAGTCTTTCATCAAGTCATTCGGAGCCTCCTATCACAAACAAGTCGTCTCTTGGTTTCACCAAGCCCTCTCTGAAGTATGAAGCCGAACCCTTCTGTCACTCAAACTCGCGTTCTCATCGTAGGGGCAGGCCCTGCTGGTCTCGGAATTTCGCTTGCCCTCAAGAAAGCCCAAGTCGTGGACCAACTCGTAGTCGATGCTCGCGAAATCGGCGCGGCTTTCCGTTCCTGGCCACGCGAGATGTCCTTACTCACTCCTTCCTTTTTCTCGAATGCCTTCGGCCTAACCGATCTCAACTCGATCGACCCTGACACCTCTCCTGCCGACTATCTCCACACTCAACACCCAAAAGGTGAAGGTTACGCAAACTACCTCGAGGCTATCGTCGCACACTTCAAACTCCCGGTCCGGGCTGGAGTGAAGATCACCGACGTCAAAAAAACCTCAGGCGGCTTTGTAGTAGAGTCTTCACAAGGCACCATCTATGCCGACTACGTAGTCTGGGCCGCAGGGCAATTTTTCTATCCTCGGGACCGCGACTTCCCCGGTTCTCATCATGCTCTACACAGTTCCCAAGTGGAAGAATGGGCGCAGCTTGAGGGCGACTCCTTCACCGTCATCGGAGGTTACGAAAGCGGAGTCGACGCCGCTCTCAATCTCGTCAACAACGGTAAATCAGTTCGTCTCATTTCCCGGGGTGAGCCTTGGGCCTCCGATCATCCCGATCCTTCTCGTTCACTGAGTCCACGCACTCTCGACCGCTTGCGCGAACTCCTCAAAACTCCGGGAAAAGCGCAAAAACTTGAGTTCATGAAGGACACCACTATTCAGAGCATCGAGGCTGGAGAAGGCTTCTGGACCCTACGCGATCACGACGACATTCCGTTCGCCTCTACTACCAGACCCATCCTCGCCAATGGATTTCACAGTGGTCTCGGAGCAGTCTCCGAACTCTTCGAACATAACAAACACGGCAACCCAATTTTCACTGAAGAAGCAGACGAATCGACCCTCACTTCAGGCCTCTTCTACAGTGGCCCCTCGCTCGTGCACCGCAACGCACTCTTCTGCTTCATCTACAAATTCCGGGCCCGCTTTGGCGTCATTGCCGCCGAAATCGCACATCGCCTCGGCAAATCAAACATCGAAGAGAATCTAGCATCCTACGCTAAAGCCGGATTCATGAACACCGACCTCGATTGCTGCACTAAATGTGAGTGCGCTATCGACCCAGACGAATCCAGCACCTCCGACACTCCTGAACCAGCCTCTTTCGCCTCATCATGAATACCACAACAGAACCTAACAAATTACCCGTCACCGTCCTTTCCGGCTTTCTCGGATCCGGCAAAACCACCCTCCTCAATCACATCCTCCGCAACCGCGAAGGCAAGCGCGTCGCCGTCATTGTCAATGATATGTCTGAGGTCAATATCGATGCCGACCTCGTCCGCAATGGCGATGCCTCCCTTTCTCATACTGAGGAAAAAATGGTCGAGATGTCCAATGGCTGCATCTGCTGCACCCTTCGTGAGGACTTACTGCTCGAAGTCGGTAAAATGGCTCGCGAAAACCGTTTCGACCACCTTGTCATCGAGTCCACCGGTGTCTCCGAACCCATGCCCGTTGCCGAGACTTTCACCTTCGAAGACGAGAATGGCCAATCACTGGGCGACATTGCCAAAATCGACACCATGGTCACCGTAGTTGATGCCCCTAACTTTTTACGCGACTTCTCAAGCACCGAATCACTCGACGACCGCGACCAAGCCGTCGGCGAGGAAGACGAACGAACCATCGTCGATCTCCTCAATGATCAAGTCGAATTCGCCGACGTTATTCTCGTCAACAAAACGGATCTCGTCTCGGAAGCAGAAGTCAACAAAGTCCACGGGATGATCCGCGCCCTCAATCCTCGGGTTGTGATTCACGACACCGTAGAATCCCAAGTGCCCTTGAACTCCGTAGTGGGCACTGGCCTTTACGATTCCGAAGAAGCTTCCGCACATGAGGGCTGGCTCGACTCCCTCGTTGAGCACACTCCTGAAACCGAAGAATACGGAATCTCAAATTTCATCTACGAACGCCGTGTCCCCTTCCATCCTCAACGCTTTTACGACTGCCTGCAACAGGAATGGCCTGGCGTGATTCGCTCCAAAGGAGTGTTCTGGCTCGCGACTCGACTCACCTATGCAGGCTTCTGGTCACAAGCAGGAGCAGTCAGTCGTCACCAATGTGCAGGACACTTCTGGGCAGCAGTTCCACGTAAGCACTGGCCCGAAGATCGCACTCACATTGATCGAGTTTGGGAAGGCGAAAACGGCGACTGCCGCCAAGAAATCGTTCTCATCGGCCAAAACATGGATCGCGACGCCCTTACCGCCATGCTCGACGACTGCCTCCTCACCGAAGAAGAGCTCGAGACCAACGAAAAGAAATGGCACAAACTCTTCCCCGATCCATTTCCAAAATGGAAAATGGGAATCTTGTAAACCTCAACGCATTACAACCCAGCCTCGTGGCGACTCTTCCTCAGTCGCTACGAGGCCCTCTTCTGCCCCCTTCTCCTTCCCCTTGGGAATTGAGGAATTGAGGAATTGAGGCAGAGAAAAATCGAGAATAGCAGAAGCACTGGCTCATCCTTCCAAACATCGGCGTGGAGTCATCTGAATTTTTTACTTCCAAGAAATCTCACGAAGATTCGTGACAGAGACGCATCCACTCCTCGTAACTAATAGCCATGCGTCAGGCTTTCTTTTCCCTTCTTCTTCTCATTCCGGCCTTCGCCGAGAAACCAAACATCGTGGTCATCCTCGCCGATGATATGGGCTATGGCGACGTCCAGGCCTTGAACCCTGATTCCAAAATCCCGACCCCACATCTCGACTCCCTTGCTAAAGAGGGCGTCACCTTCACGGATGCACACAGCCCTTCCGCCGTCTGCACCCCTACTCGTTACGGAATCCTAACAGGACGTTATTGTTGGCGCTCTTGGCTAAAGAAAAGCGTTCTCTTCACACCTAAGGACAAACCTCTCATCGAGAACGGTCGTCCCACCATTGCTTCTTTTCTCAAAAAACAAGGCTACTCAACCCACATGGTCGGCAAGTGGCACTTAGGCTTCGAATGGGCGCGCAATGAGGAGGGTCAAGTCGACTTCGAAGCACCCATCACTGATGGTCCCATTCAAAAAGGCTTCGACACTTACTTCGGCGTCGCCGCTTCCCTCGATATGGTTCCATACGCTTACTACAGTCAGGACCGCCCCATTTCACCCTTGCCCGATATCCAACCTCGCATCGATTTTCCAAAGTTCGTTCGCCAAGGCCCCAAGTCCAAGGACTTTGACTGCGGTGACGTTCTCGATAGACTCGCCGAAGAATCCGAGAAAGTCATCGCCTCTGCAGTCGAAGCGAAAACTCCCTTCTTCCTCTACCTCCCCCTCACCAGCCCTCACAAACCGGTCTGGCCTCATGAACGTTTCATCGGCTCGACCGAGCTCGGACCTTACGGCGACTTCGTCCACCAAACCGATCACACCGTCGGCTTAGTACTCAAATCTCTTGAGAAACACGGCGTCGATGAAAACACCCTCGTCATTTACACCTCTGACAATGGGTCCTTCATGTTCCAAATTGCGGACAAACACCCAGCCGACCACATCACGGATTCCTCTATTCAAAAATACTTCGCCAAGAGCCACCGTGCGAATCATCACTGGCGTGGGACTAAAGCCGACATTTACGAAGGTGGCCATCGCGTCCCCTTCTTCGTCCGTTTCCCAGGGAAAGCGAAGGCCGGCTTAGCATGCAAACGCACGATCAGTCACACCGACATCTTTAGCACCGTGACCGAATTACTCGGCAAGCCACTCCCCGAACAAGCCGAAGACTCCTACTCTTTCCTAACAGAACTTTCTGGAGAAACGGGCAAAGAGCGCCCTCCCGTCATCCATCACTCCATCAACGGCACCTTCTCCATCCGCAAAGACGCCTGGAAACTCATCCTATCGAACGGCTCCGGTGGCCGAGCCCAACCCAAAGGCAGCCCCTTCGAAAAGCCCTACCAGCTCTATAATCTCGCCGAAGACCCCTCTGAAGAGAAGAATCAGATCGAAACAAAATCCGAACTCGCCGACCTGCTAGAAAGTGAATTCCAAGCCATTGCTCGCGATCACAAAACTTCTCGCTAAAAAACAGTCACGAAGCTCCCTCACAACTAGACCGTTTTCCAAAAGTTCGTTCGTTTATCGCCGAGAGAGAATTTCTTG